>CAYRGB010000036.1:0-8737 GCA_964423715.1 uncultured Methanosarcinales archaeon
CCCAATGACGTGACCGGTGTCATCGTGACAGCTCGCGGAGAGGATGTGGTGTTCACTCCTGCCGGGGAGTTCGTCGGGCCCATCAGCACCGGTAACCGATCAACTGTGACCTTTTCCCTCAATACCATGGGATCGGACCAGGGAATAAAGAACCTGTCATTCTCAACATCGTATTTCAATGGGGATAACCTGCATCGTTCAGAAGAGACCAACACGAGCATATCTGTGGTGAACCGTTCTGCCCTGATATTCACGGGAATGGAGATATCGCATATCGGCAACAAATATACGCTCACAGGAGACATTAATAATTTTGGGACCAGCGATTCCCGAAATGTCATGTTATCGATCATTGGCTCCGACGATGTCCATCCACTACAGCCTCATGCGAACTATTTCATTGGTACGCTCGAAGCTGACGATTTCAGCAGTTTTGACCTCTCTGCACGCGTAACGTCCGGTGTGTCCACCATACCGGTACTGATCGAATTCAGGGACACTGGCAATGCATATTCCTCACTCACCGCTACATTCGACGTGGACGGCGCAACCACGGGAAGCACATCCGGAGAGGAGAGAGATGGGATGCCTTTCACAACATGGGCCCTTGTCGGGATCGCTGCCCTGGCGATCCTTGGACTGATCGGGTACACCTGGAAAAAGCGCAAGAACGACGATATACATGACTGATGTAGGAGGCCGCATGTCATATCCTATCGTCGAACTGCAGGACGTGACAAAGATATACCGACCCGGTCCCAACCAGATCAATGCGCTCAACATGGTTAACATTTCCATTGAGCCGGGCGATTTTGTGACGATCATGGGTAGTTCAGGGTCCGGTAAATCCACTCTTCTTAACCTGGTAGGCTGTCTGGACCGTCCGACCCGGGGAACTGTCCTGATCAATGGGGTGGACACGTCCACACTGGATGATGACAGCCTGACAGCCATCCGTCGGGACAATATAGGATTCATCTTCCAGCAATTCAACCTGATCCCCACACTCACGGCCCAGGAGAACGTGGAGATTCCCATGATCTTTGCGAGGATCCCCTTTGCCAAGCGACAGGAACGAAGCCTGGAGCTACTACAACGTGCGGACCTTGAACCTGAGTTCGCAGATCACAAACCCAACGAGCTGTCCGGAGGACAGCAGCAAAGAGTGGCTATCGCACGTGCCCTTGCCAATGAACCGCCTATACTACTCGCAGACGAGCCTACCGGTAACCTGGACACCCAAACCGGTCAGACCATCATGCAATTATTAAGCGAACTGAACACTGGCGGAACCACCCTGATCGTGGTGACCCATGACCCGAAGCTCGCAGAATACTCGAACACGACAATTCGATTACAGGACGGGGAGATGTGCAATGGATATTGTGAATGAATTCCAGAACAATGTGTACGTCCAGCTTGCCAGACGGAACCTGACACGACAGACCGTACGCACCCTTCTTGCGGCCATCGGGATTATCATCGGCGTGATCGCGATCTCATCCATGGGAATACTGGGGAACAGTCTGAAGCTATCGGTCAGTGATTCCTTTGGGGATATTGGGGATAAGCTCATCGTTAGCCCTGCCCTGGGAGAAGACACGATCACCGAGAGACAGGTGGAACAGCTGCGAAAGGTCAGTGGGATCGAGCTTATCATCCCGATACTGCAGAGCGGAGATAAGATTGAGCACCGGGGAGAATATACGTTTGGCAGTATCTACGGTCTCGAAAAGGATGATCTGCAGGAGCTTGTAGAGATCGAACATGGGCGATTCTTCAGGACCGGGTCCACGGATTGCGTCGTAGGATCATATGTCGCCACCGATCTTGAACTTGATGTGGGCAGCAAGATCGAAATAGAGGATTCCAGGATGCGGGTCGTGGGGATACTCAAAGAACGCGGGCTCGGGTTCGATATCAATACGGATACCGGTGTGTTCACATCCACCCAGATGTATGAAAAACTGTATCCGGACGAAGAGGACGGATATGACTCTGTTGTCCTTACTGTGACAGAAATTGAGAGAGTAGAAGAGATCAAAACAGCCATCGAGGAACGCCTGAACAAACGGGAGGAAGTCGTAGGCGTATTCGCAATGAACTCCATCACCGAAAGTATTGATGAAGTGTTCAGGTCCATTTCCCTGTTCCTCATGGGGATTGGCTCCATCTCACTATTGGTGGCAGGTGTCAGCATCCTGAATGTCATGCTCATGTCCACCATGGAACGCACCAAGGAGATCGGGGTCATGAAGGCTGTGGGCGCATCCCGTAACGATATCCTGTGGATGTTTCTGCTGGAAGCCCTGTTCCTGGGAGTTGCAGCCAGCCTGATCGGAGGGGTGTTGAGCTTTGGGGGTGGGTTCCTTGTCAATTACCTGATCCTGGATGACGTGTCTTATCTGCTGGCACCCTCCAACCTGTTGTATATCATCGCAGGCATTGCCTTTGGTATTATCACTAGTCTGGTTGGGGGCATGTATCCGGCCTGGAAGGCATCACAGATGCGACCACTGGACGCACTGCGGTATGAGTGAATTTTATAATATCGCTCAAAAAAAAGTATGTTCATGCGAGAATGTTATGGGTCTCGCATGCTCTTATGACATCGATCACTTCATCATATCGATCATTTCACTTCATTTTATTGCATCGCGCACGATCCGGGCAGTACCCTCTGCCTTGAAAGCTTTCAGGAACAACAGGGTCTCGGCATACACCATCGCATCAATGGCTTTTTGAGTATCATCATTCACGGAGTATATTCTGTCAAAGAACTGTCTCACTGCGAACTTGCTGAACTTACCGAAGATCTCATTGTCCGACTTTTCAGGGGCCTTCTTCTTATATGTCCCCACGGTCCAGTCCCAGATATCCTGATACAGTTCGGGTTCATAGATATTGAAGATGTCCCAGACAACGTTCTGGTAGAACGTGGCAACATTGCCTTTTACGATATCCCCGTGCGGGAAGTGGTTGTGGATCATGTCTCGTGGTGTACCGGTAATACCGTGCTGGGCGATGCGTACTTCCAAGTCATTGTCCTTCAGGGCCTGTGCCACGGCCCTCGTCTGCTCGATGTCTATAGTTACCTGTTCGATCAGATTGCCGCTGGCATCATAGGTATTGCCATGGGCACTGCCGTTGGCAATGGCGATCACTTGGGGATAGACACCGTTCTCGTTCAGGGCTTTGATGAACGTGACGGCTTCCTCCGGTCTGGTCAGTACACGCCCATGTGCATCCTCACGCCCGATCTCACCAACCTCCACTTCCAGGCCATAGTCCCAGTCAATGTTCTCCTGGATATGTTTAGCTATCTTCGTGGTCGCATCGATGTTATCAGCCAGCTCCTCTCTCAGGTTGCCACCCTGGAAATTGAACAGATGGGACGCATCAATGGCAAACGATGTGAAACCTGCCTCGATCTGACCGCTCACCAGCGCCTTTGTAGATCCAATGTCCTCATCGGTGCCCTTCTTAATCCCAATATGGTCAGCATGCAGGGACCATACATCAAGACCAACCTCTTTTGCCATCTCCCGTGCCCGTCTGGAGAAGTCTGCGGGCGTAAGACCAGAATATCCTCCCTCGAGATTGGACTCTGATCGAGCAAGCTCCACGATCAATGGCGCATCTACATCCTTTGCTGCCTGGAAGATCCCCCGCATAACCAGCGCGATCCGTGTGTTCGCAGCCAGGATGATCGTTTCTCTGTCCATCAGATTATTGAACAATATTGAACTTGGAATGGGTTCGTACCTGTTATCACTCATGATGTTACCTTCATATTATTATGTTGATCTAATACTAGATATATCTCTCGATTCATAACCATTTCCATCATTGTCCTGACTAATTGAACCACAAATTGTAAATACCTCAGTCATTAATTTAGCTAAACAAGAGAATCCTTTCCGATATTGGATTGAACTGTAAACCCATAATTGCCAGGGATTCTCCCTAATCGGACAAGCATAACCATACAAAGTATCTGCTAGAACAAAAAAGAGACAATGAAAATGGAAGATCTCATCAAACTTATGGACAAACTTAATCAAATGACACCCCAGCAACTGTACGACTATGCCAATGAAAATTATCCCGATACGCCGAATGTAGGAGTGGGCAAAAAGAAACTGGTCATTCGTAGGATAATGAACCTTGAGCGTGAACGTATGAACCAGGAAGCAGACGAATAATATACAAACTCACAGGATAGTGGTAATGGTCAGGGACGCTCACCTGATATGTTGAGCAGACCCTGATATGCCCATATACTTTTTTCTATATATCAGGCCATCAATCTTCATTATCTACCGGACGATGACCGATTCCCATAACACGGAGCTTTGTCTCCATAGGGAAGTTCCAGCCATCTGGAACGATGTCCTCCTTGTTGACATCGATCTCCACGTGGTCTGGATCCAGACCTGCATCCTTCATGTACTCCATGATGGTAGAACGTCCTAAATCGTTTGCATATTCCAGTGCCTTATCATATACATAGAAACTTTTTCGCCCACCCTCGGAGAACACATAGAACTCCCAGTCAGGAGCTGCCATGGATGCCGGTCTGATCAGGAAATCGACCCTGCGGATCCCTTTGGCACCCAATGCGCCAGCGGCATTACCCACGTCCGAGTATTTGGGCAGGAGGATCTCCGCGTCAAGGATATTGTTCAGCGCATCCACATAGGCAGGTACCGGCCCACCGATCAGCACGATCGGTATCTCCACCTTGAACTTCGTGGGGGATTTAATATCAAATATCTTACGGATTTCCTCCTTAGGAATATCTTCCAGGAAGAACGATATCAGATCAGAGGACATGTTCTTGGCAAATTCCTGTTTCACATAAGCAGCAAATTCATCTGTATTCCTCTTGCAGAGAGAACCGAGATATTCCCCCCCTATCTGCGCGGCTTCCACCTTGCGCAATGTATAGTCCCCCAGCACATGCAGTGCATCCGTAGGTGTGAAACCGATGGGCTGGATCAATCGTTTCTGTATCAGGCTGTCCAGATGCTTGGATGCCGGATACTTGTTCATTCTGAACTGTATTTCCCGTATGGATGTAGGGGCCTCGAATATCGCATCGAGCACATCCTGTTCCGGTTTGCTCAGGCCCTTGGGTATATAGCCGGTCTTTATGAAGAACTTCGTTGGCTGGAAGTTTACGCCCAACAGGCTCTTTGATGGCATTGGATTTGTCTTGAGCATCTCCAGGAAATCCGGGTACATATCAGCAGCACGGCTGAGCGGGATTACCCTTCTGGGACCAATATGAACGATATTGTCCTTCACCCATACATCACTATCCCCTCCCAGAGCAGATGTTTCCATCTTAATGGCTTTGACCCGGGTCTGCCAGCCACCAACAACCGCTCCCGCGTCGCTCATGTCCGGAACACCATCCTTGATCACCGAGATGTCGGTACTCGTGCCGCCAACATCAATGACTGCACAGGTATCCCTGCCAGTAAGGAACGACGCGCCCACAAGACTGCCGGCAGGACCAGAGAAGATCGACTCTATCGGCTTTTCCAGAGCACTCTTGATACCTATTACCGAACCGTCACATTTGAGCATGAATACCTTTGCATCCATACCCCTTGATCGGATATCCATCTCAACGGTAGCCATGAATGTCTCTGTGATCGGGATCAACTGAGCGTTGAGAAATGCAGTCGTGGCCCTCTCAAAAGCACCAAGGTCCTGAGAGAGCTCGTGGGCACACACAACCGGATGACCGGTAACCTCCCTGATGATCTCCTTCGCACGCTCCTCGTGCTCAGGGTTGCGGATGCTGAAGTATGAGGATATGGCAAACGCTGCAACCTTGTCATGTACCCTTGATGCGAATTCACGCACTGCGCCCTCATCCAGCGATTCTTCCTCCACACCATTGTAATTATGCCCACCTTTGATCTTGATATAATGATCGGTCGGAAGGTTCTGTTTTATATCATAGTTACCGATCAGGATCAAACCAACTGGAAAACCCGTACCTTCCAATATGGTGTTGGTGGAAAGTGTAGTCGAGACGGACACGACCTTCACATCCTTGAGACATTCCTGATCAATACCATCAATGGCATTCCTGATACCTTCCAGTGGATCAGGATAGGTAGTGAGTGCTTTGTTCGAATCGATGATCGTCTCGTCTGAATCTCTCAGTAGAACGGCATCGGTGTAGGATCCCCCTGCATCAATACCAAGACTATAGTTCATATTAGCATAACTCCTCTCATTTTTATATCTGTAGGTAGATGAATGTGATACCACGACATTACATTGGATAATATCCTGATAGTTCCAATATGAATAAACACTACATAAACATAACGCATTTATTTAGCAGCGTGAACTTTTGAAATTGTGCTAATGAATAGGTTTTTATGACTTATTCGAGTGGAGATAAAGATGGATCTGCCTGGAGTAATCCAATAATGAGAGGATCCAGACAAATATATCGATATACCGTACCTAGACATAAAATGTGCCGGGATCAAATATATATCCAAAAGAATAAATTTTTTAGAAAAGAGATGTAGGGGGTCATAACCCCAGGACCATCCTGATCAATACGAACAGACCTACAAGCAGGTCCAGGAAGACCACTCCCCCAACCGCTGCCAGTCCGATCTTGACCAAACCAGAATTATTATCAACGAATGAGAACATATCCTGCACCGAAGCCAGGGAACGATTCACCCTCTCGAGAGTCTCCTTCGATTCCTCAAGGTTCTCATTGAGAGTGTCAAGCACTGTGTCTATCCTGGGCTGTTCCTCGGTCCTCACCCGTACCAGCACATCCTTGCACTCATCCAATATCTCCGGGATGACACCAGGCGTCTCTTCTACCCGGAACTTAAGCTTATCGGCAACGCGATCGATCCTGCCGATCTGCCACTCAGAGAATGCGTTCTTACCCATATAGGACGAATAGGCTCTCTGGTAGCCATCCAGCTTCGTGTTCAGTTGTGCAGAGATCATGGCACCAGCCGGCTGCAGGGTTCTGGATGAAGCTTTCAGGGATGAGACGGTCATCGTAGCAATGTTGTCCCTGACCGTATCGGGGGCCACCGATACATTCGGATCGATAGAAGCATTCGTGTGATGTTCCGCCCTCCTATAATTTCGATCTCCACTCGAAATCCTCATGTCAGCGGACCCTCTGTCGGTGATTCGATCGTCTCTGGTGATGTGGGTGAGCCTCACAGGCCTACCAGTATCTGTATCGTCCACACGTTCCGTGTTCGAAGAGTGCCTCTCAGATATACCAATGTTGCTATCCGTCACAATGTTACTATCTACACTGACACCGTGATCTATAATGTCAGCAACCGAATCGGTCACGTGTATCGAACCGGCACTTATCGAGATATCCTTTGCCGGCATTGCCTGCATCGCATCAAGGAATTGTTTGGAGATCGTTGTGTTGCAGCCGATCTGATCTGTATAGAATCCCCGATCCATTTCCAGCATTTCTAATTTATTCTTCTGGGAGATCGAGAGATCTGCTTCCTGCAGGGGGATCTTTTTCGTCGTCACGAATAATTTCTTGACCTCCTGCAGGACATCTTCACTAACCTGCAGGTTCTCGTCCACGGATCCAAGGACATCCTCCACCATTGGCTGCTCGATGGTGTTGAACCGCTCCAGGACCTCCTTTGCATTGTAGATGCCCGTGGCAAGTACGCCAGGTTCCTGATACAGGATGTCGTGGATCTGTTTGTTGATAGCAACAAGCCTGCCAATAAGTCCTATTTTTTTCATCAGATTTCCCATATCGGTCATGAAATCCATGAAATCAAATGTGAAGCTCCCGGGTACACTGACACCCAGCTCAGCAAGCTCGTCCTCGATCTGTGCCTTTTGATCACGCAGGTCGTCCAGGCGCTCCTTTTCTGCGTCCCATAGCTCAGACTCATCCCGCGGTGTCAGCCTGTCAATTGCAAGAAGTTCCTCCGCCTCGTTCAGAAGCGATACCAGTTCTTCCCCAACTTCCTCTACAGTAGAACCCAGGGTAGCAATGGCAACCCCCGCTTTATCCGCTGCATCGCCTGCTGCATCTGCCGCTTCACCGGCTTCATATGCTGCTTTTCCAATATTGTAAAGGCCTCCGGTCACAACACCCAATACTACATCATACCATGCCATATCTTACCACTCCTTTTTACTTGATGATATGGTCCTGGATAAAAACTGCATATCCAAACCGGACAAGTATAGGTTAACGATCATCACTGCCCCGGCAGGTCCACCCAGAATCCATAATGAATTTAGACTTCATTATATTTATAGATGAGTGAGCAGGTAGGTAGGTAGGACACCATTATTAGTTACAATAAAACTGGAGAATACCTTGCTAAATCGTTTCGATCATCGAGCCTCGGAAATAGAAACCCAAATAAAAAGCTTTTTGTAATATTCAACATATATAAATATAACAATGACCTTTGTGTACATGTCAATGTGATCATAGTAGCAGCCGTAGATGAGGGGATGTTGTGAAGAAATACCAGGATTTCTCATGGAATAAGGATAAGGTTCGGTCACCAACGAGCCTCGGGAAGATCGTCCCTATACCAGCAGACAGAGAACACCCTTCCAACAATAAAGAAGAGCTAATGTATGATTATAATAAAGCAGATGTGGTCATCGATGAATTCAAGGAACGCATCTCTTCAGTCCTGTCCAAAAAACTGAAGAAGGAATAACATACCAA
>CAYRGB010000037.1:0-8389 GCA_964423715.1 uncultured Methanosarcinales archaeon
CCTGCATAGCTGCTGTGCCTGCCTTGCAGGCGAACTCAAAATCTGCTGCTGTCATAACAGGAGTGGCACCAACTGCCTCTGCTACGATCGTACTTGTGGGTTTCACGGCATATGGATGGCTTTCCGATCCGGTGTACACAACCCCTATGCGGCTGGCATCGATCCCGGACCGTGAGACTGCCGCCCTGGCGGCCTCCACTGCGATCGTTGCAGTATCCTCGTCCATATCCGGCACTGATTTCTCATTGACCATCAGGCCAGCGCTCAGGATATCTGCATCATCTCCCCAAACACGAGCAATATCTTCAACCTTTATCCTATATTTCGGTATATAGGCACCATATGAGACAATCCCTACGCTCATTCTTACTCACCTTCTCATGTATTAATGTTCATTCCATTGTATGATATTGACCGTATACCTTCAATGACTCTACCAACTCATCAATATCTTTTGTGGTCGCAAGCAGAGGTATCCTGTCGATCTCTGCCATCTTTCTGGCGATCGGATCCACTTCTTTACCACGAAGACCATGCATCACCACTACCGCTGGTTTCAGACTGGTGACACGAATTGCGACCATTGGAGATTTACCGGTGGAAACCCTGGTAAATATCAATGCACGCTCCGTACTCCACCCATAGAGATTCTGAAACTCGTGGGACGATAGCTCAAGAATAGCTTTCTTGCTATCCACTACCGTAAAACCATACAGTGGCCGTTCTACGCCTTTGTTGACCACATCGGCATCGATCAATGTCACAAGCTTCGCAAGCTGCATGGGGTAGATATATTCATATGTGGCATACACTGCCTTTGATGCATGACCATTGTAGAGCATACCCTCATAACTGTGTATCTTCTGCCCACCGTTCTCCACATCGATGCTGAGGAGAGCGCCCACGATCTTGCTGACGATAAGAGTACCCGGCGACTTTCTCCTGCCACCCTCGTAATCACTGATCACGGAGGGGGATACGCCAAGGTAGCTGGAGAGATCGGTCTGTGCGATCTCAAAGTTCAGACGCCATTTTTTCAACGCCTCCCCGGGTTTTTCTGAAAGGGTGATCTCACCCGCCATTTTCTCTGCCAATCGCCGGCGGACGTTATCATCCGATGCATCTTCGGTCATGATCCATATTCTAGAAGGAACATAGACATATATATTTAACGAATGGGGTATCGTTTATTGTCGAATTGGTCTTGTCTCTATATTTTTATAGTATGCCAGAACTCACTACGAAACATGCCTCCAGACCACAGTGAAATAAATACCAATGTTTCAGAACTGACGTTATATCTCAAATGCCCAAGACAGGTATATTTCGTCAACAGGGGCCATGATATTTTGCACGATACCACCCCTTCATACCTTGAGCACCTGATGCTTAAGGAACTGGCAATGACCTATCCGGACGTGCTGAAACAATACACGTCAAAAGACGACATGATAGCCGAACAGCTGGAGGCGGAATTTGGCCACCTCAAGGATGATATCGAGCTGATATATACCAGTGACCTGAGAAATGTTGATCCAGCTATCATTAACCAGGCATGGGACACGATCTCCTGCGAAATTGGCGGGATCGCAGAGAACCTATCAGCATCTATCCTCAAGCTCGGTAAAGAAGAACTATTAAGCAGGATCACAGCCTCGCAAATCGAACCCCTCCTGCATTCGGAACGTCTGAAACTGACCGGCATCCCGTCAGCAATGGTCAACTACCATGAAATACCGACACCCCTTGTGATAAAGACAGGCAGGTGCCCGGACAGTGGGGTATGGCACAACGATCGGATACATATCGCAGCCCTTTCGATGCTGGTGGAAGAACATCATCGTGAGCCCATAGACCACGGATTCGTGGAATATGCCAGACATGGGACGGTACGCAGGGTGAAGATACGCTCTGGTGACAGACGCCAGGTGCTCAAGATCTTAAAACGTGTCGAGATCATCAAAGAGGGAACGATGCCAGATAAGAAGGAGAGCGATTTCTGTGAGATCTGCAACTTTTCACACAAATGCAGCCCGAAAGCATCGCTTGCGTCCAGGTTCTTCTAAAAGTGTGCGTATCGGCCAACATCTATATAATGATAACATCAATCTCCTTGCATAATGTCAAAAACTGTATATCTCTGAGAACTCCTTCTGTACTGGTGCCCAGCATGCAATGTCCCTGTGCTTGGGAAGATATGTGGATGCGGTACCATCACACAAAAGGTGAGTATCACACCGCCTGGCGACATACGACCTGCCTTTGCCCATGATATTGAGCACATAAATGCCATATCACAGAAGCAGTTCGGCCATCCCCTTGTTCCTGATGACCGGGTCGTCGTGCTGAACAAGGCACCATATGATGACCGGATGGAGGAGATTATCATGGATGGCCAGGTCATCGCAAGTATCCGGTTCGAGGTGGACAGGCTCAAATGGGTACTGCTTCTCAGACTGGCAGGTGCCAGGCAGCTGTTCCAGGGAAAGGACATCTCTAAACTGAATAACTGGGTCATCCTTGACAGGGGTGCCCTGCAGTTCATCGTAAAAGGTGCAAATGTCCTCGCACCGGGTATA
Organism: uncultured Methanosarcinales archaeon; assembly: GCA_964423715.1. Classification (GTDB taxonomy): domain Archaea; phylum Halobacteriota; class Methanosarcinia; order Methanosarcinales; family Methanosarcinaceae; genus JAIOTO01. Next base: position 2,580 of record CAYRGB010000037.1, read on the forward strand.
GAGGATGCGGATCCCGACATCTGCGAACTGGACGAAGCGGTGGTCCTCACCCCTGAGAACGAGGTGGTCGCCACTGGCCGGGCGCGGATGAGCGGCGAGAAGATGCTTGAGAGAGAACATGGTGTCGGTGTGAAAACACGCTGGAGGGGAGTGCCCGAAGAGCAGACGATCCCCACAGGTGGCCAGACATGGGATGATGTGGTTCGGGCGAACGAGACGATCCTTGATACTTTTATCGAGAAGGGGCACCAGTTCATCGAGAACGTGGCATCCACTGTAAAACGTCCTGTGAGTGTGTCCTATTCAGGTGGCAAGGACAGCCTTGCGATGCTGCAACTGGTCGACGAGTGCCTGGACGATTACGATATCCTCTTTGCCGATACAGGGCTGGAGTTCCCCGAGACCCTTGAGAATGTGGCACTGATCGGAGACAGGTACAATAAACCCGTCCGTTCTGTCAGCGTTGGTGATGCATTCTGGAGATCGGTGGACGATTTCGGGCCACCTGCCGTGGACGCTCGCTGGTGTTGCAAGGTATGCAAGATGGGCCCCATCACACAGTTGATCGAGGATAACTACGAGAACGGATGTCTGACATTCATAGGACAGCGTAAATATGAATCTGAGGCCCGGGCAAGGAGCGAGCGCGTGTGGAAAAACCCCTGGGTGGGCAACCAGATCGCTGCTTCCCCCATACAGGACTGGACCGCACTGCATGTGTGGCTGTACATCTTCAAGCACGACCTGCCATACAACCCGTTGTATGAACAGGGATACGACCGTATCGGGTGCTGGCTGTGTCCATCATCCTCCCTTGCGGACCTTGTCCGCCTCAAAGAGACACACCCCCGGATGGAAGCCAGACTCACACGATACCTGCTGGACTATGCACAGCAGAGAGGACTGTCCGATCAGTGGGTTGAGTACGGGTTCTGGAGATGGAATAAACTGCCCCCCAAAATGGCGAAACTGGCCAGTGACCATGGGATCAACGTGACCCCCTCACATGATCCGGATAAGGAGCTTACCTTCACTCAAACATCCGGCTACCGACCCTGCAAAGAAGGAGGCATGTCGGCAGAGGGAAGCTTCAATACCGCTGTCGATCTTGCGCGTCTCGAATCGACCGGGATGCTGCGAGTAGTAGGGACAGTCTCGTACATGGAGGGTGTGGCCTCGGTGATACATGATGAGGATCGAGCACAGGTGTTCGCATCCGGTACGCTGACCGCCCGCAGTGATACGGAACACAGGGCAAAGGAACTGATGCACAGGACGGAGCTATCGGTACGACGTGGACTCAAGTGCATGGGATGCGGAGTCTGTGTAGGCAAATGCCCGAACGATGCGATCACGATCAGGGATGGAATGGCATGTATCGACGGCGAATGTGACCAGTGCGGACGATGCCTCATGGTCTGTCCGGTGGTGAAGTTCGGCAATGCAGGGCATGATGAGTGAGAGGGGACAGAGAACTCAAGGGATGAAGATCATGCCCAATCTTTGCCTTTTCATCATGATCTACATTTTGTTATATGGGATTTAAACAAAATACGAACTATATTTGGAGCTAGCAACGTTGGAATCAAAATCATCGGGTTTTTTAACTATATGAACAACATCAGTCGCAATAACTGGCTTGTTTACGTCCCATGTTTTAAGTACCACAATTCCAGACGTTTCGTTGCAGCTCGCAACACAAACCACATTACACGCATTCGTCTATTTTAGGAACACGTCATTGGATGCGTATACGAAAAAAGCGGAAGTGGAGTTCTCACGAATGCTTAGCATTTAGAACGCACGCTGTCGATTTTTAATCATTTTGTACATCTCCCCTGCCAGTACCACAGGCACACCTATGACGAACATCATCATCCAGTCACCAAGCCCAAGAGGCACGGTCCTTAGCATGGTCTGCAGGATGGGCGTGTAGACCGCAAGTACCTGCAACAGTATGGTCAGGACGATGGCACCCAGAAGGTATGGGTTTGACCAGAATCCTGCGGTATGCAGCGGGTACCGGAACGACCGAAAATTAAGCACATTGATCTTCTCAAAGATGATGATACCTGTGAATGCCAGTGTTCGTGCTTTGTCCAGACTCATTTCCGGGTCCCATGTGAACAAACAGATGGTTGCAGCCCCTATCCAGAGTCCGATGAGGGATATTGCAGCAAAGGCACCACGCGTCAGGATCGGCTGATTCGGGTCGCGGGGTTTCTGCTGCATCACATCCTTCTCAGCAGGCTCCAGTCCAAGTGCAAGTGCGGTCATCCCATCTGTGACAAGGTTCATCCAGAGTATCTGGACGGGCAGCAGTATCAGCGGCAAGTTCAACATTATGGCCCCTGTTATTGCAATGATCTCACCAAAATTGGATGATAGTAGATACCGGGTAAATTTCAGGATATTGTCATATTCACGCCGACCTTCTTCAACACCTGAAACCAGACTTGCGAAGTTATCATCGACAAGTACCATGTCGCTGGCTTCCTTTGCAACATCAGTACCTTTGATCCCCATCGCTATACCAATACTTGCACTTTTTAAAGCTGGTGCATCGTTCACACCATCGCCTGTCATTGCAATTGTATGTCCCCCTTCCCTTAAGGTATCGATCACACGTAGTTTATGTGCAGGTGAGACCCTTGCAAGGATTTTGGTTTTTACCAGTGCGATTTTCAATTCGGGGTCAGACATGTTATCGATATCCTTCCCCTGAAGTGTACCGTGGCTTGCCAGACTTATTTCTTCTGCAACCGCCTGTGCGGTCAGAGGCGAGTCCCCTGTCATCATTATGACATCGATACCAGCACTGCGGCAGAATCCCATCGATTCTTTGACCTCAGGACGTGAAGGGTCCAGGATTCCGGCAAATCCAAGGAATATCAGCTCCTTCTCCACTGAATCCGCGCTTATTTCAATATTCTGGGGCAGATCCCGATACGTTACGGCAAGCACCCGCAGCCCCTTACCTGCAAGATCTTCATACGTTTTGCGAAGTTCTTCTTTCTTTGCTTCTGTCAGGTCGGTTAATGTTTCATCTACAAGATACTTTGTTGATCTCTCAAGTATTATCTCCGGAGCACCCTTGACATACGCTGTATTGATCTTATCATAATGGTATATTATAGTCATTCGCTTGCGTATGGAATTGAAGGAAAACTCTGTCACAACCGGAGATATAGGGGAGGTTATATCCTTTTTAAATATTTTTGCTTTATGTGCAGCTACGACCAGCGCACCTTCGGTAGGCGTACCAATGGTGGTCCAGTTATTTCCGGCATGTGACAGAGTTGTATGATTGCACAACAGGCCAGCGTCCAGGAATCTTATAAGATCCGGATGTTCATCCGGATCTATAGTTTTCTCTCCCATCACAAACTCGCCTTTTGGTTCGTATCCACTGCCCGTAACATTATACGTGCCGCTGGGAAGGCAAATGGTTTTGACCGTCATCTCGTCTTTGGTGAGGGTGCCGGTCTTGTCCGTACATATCACAGATGTTGAGCCAAGCGTTTCGGATGCGGGTAACCTTCGTATCAGGCAATTACGTTTAGCCATGTTCTTGATGCCAAGTGCGAGGGTCAATGTGACCACTGCTGGCAGGCCTTCAGGTATAACTGCGACGGCAAGGGATACACCTACAAAGAACATCTCGAGAAAATCCCGCTGTTGCAGGATACCCACCAGGAGGACAAGAACCGCAATAACGAGGGAGATCTCACCAATATGCCTTCCTAGCACATCTAGCCTCTTTGCAAGTGGTGTTTCTTCCTCTTCTACCCCCTGTGCAAGCTCCGCAATTCTTCCAAACTCGGTGTTCATGCCGGTTTCAACAACCACGCCTTTGCCCCAGCCGTTCGTGACCGTCGTACCCATGTACCCTGTGTTGCTACGCTCTACAAGGATTGCCTCTTCGGGCACCACTCCTACATTCTTTTCAACTGGGACGGATTCACCGGTCAATGGTGCCTCGTCCATCGACAGGCTATTGGACTCAAAAATATACACATCCGCAGGTATTTTTTCACCGATCTCAAGTACCACGGCATCACCCGGAACGAGAAGTGTGGCATCGATCTCAACTATCTCACCACCTCGGATGACTTTCGACTTTTGCCCCAGCATACTTTTTAGGGCTTCCATCGCCTTTTCTGCCTTCCACTCCTGAGTAAATCCCAGCACCGCGTTCAGGATCACGACCAGTAGAATTGTCCCGGCATCGATGACCTCGCCTATTGCAAAGGAGATCAGTGCTGCGACCAGAAGGATGATTATAAGGACATTTGCAAACTGCCTGAGGAACACCTTCAGTCTTGTTTCTTTTGTCTTGCCTACGATCTCGTTCCTGCCATATCCTGTAAGCCGGTCTTGCGCTTTGCTAATGCTCAAACCATCAGCAGATGTTTCGAGTTTGTCGAATACTTCATCCGCTACAAGTGAATGCCATCTGGTCAAGTCCGATGCTCCATCGAGCTCCATGTTCACTATTAAGATTATGCAGGATATTTAATGGTATTCCATGGTACACAATCGGATTGATCTGACAGCGCCAATTACCCAAATGTGCCAATCGCTTTCAGCACACTAAAATTAACTGAGAGCTAAAATCAAAGAAGACCGGGACAAATATCCATATAAGCTACTGGAGCCTAAATTTTACCCCAATTTAGCTATCTTCCATCTATCAATCAGATTAGAGAATAAAACAGGTACGATGAATGTAAAAACTATGCTTGAGGCTATGATCACAGAATACAGATCACTGCCAATTAAACCATTCTCAAACAGAATTGTTATGATAATAATACTGGTACTGAACCTCACTGAAAGGCCAATTCCCAATAAAATGGATTTTTTCACTCCCAGTTCGTTCCTTGCAACAATGTAACTACCCAGAAGTTTTGATCCGTTGGATACTACAATAACTAAAAGGATCAATAAGGGATAACTGATAAGATAAGCCATATCCATTGCCGCACCAACCCACAAGAAAAAGATAGGAGCAAAAAAACCATAGCACATTGTTTTTACTTCACTTTCTATTAATTTCAACCTCTTTTCCGGAAGAAAGTTCCCAAGGCCGATCCCAGCAAGCAATGCAGCAAGAGGTGTGGCCTCAGCATATTCTCCTATTCCTAAAAACAAAAACACTACAAAGATTGTAAAGAGAAATATAACTTCGACATCTAAAAATTCAAATTTATTGCCTTGTAGTTTAAACTTGGTAAGCCCTATTGTAGATATAAAGAGGATAAATAATGAAATTAAGATAAGACCTATATTAAAATGAACATCGGCACCGGAACCAACTAAAAGAATGACTAAGATCAAAGCCAATACTTCAATTAAATCATCTAATGTTCCTATTCCAATTATTGCTTGTCCTAGATCAGTATTTATTATTTTAAATTCGTCTAAGATGGGAATTAAAATAGCCTCTCCTACAGTGGCAAAGGACATGGCTGCAATGAAAGATATAAGCCAGTTATATCCGAAAATAAAATGAATAAGCAGACTTCCAGAAACAGCTTCCAAAAAAATAATGAAGAATGTAGCTTTGACAATAAATTGACCTTTCTTTTTCGTTTCCTTCAAATCAATCTCAAGCCCGATCATAAATAGCAGAAAATACATTCCAAGCTGGGCAAAGAAAATAAAGATTTCCGATGAAGTAATGGAAGTGAATGGATTGTATATGGCGAGCAACACACCCAACAGTAAGGCAGCAAAAATCCAGGGCACTTTTACTTTTTCTATTTGTCTGCCAATCACAAAAGTGAGTAAAAATGCGATGCTTAGAA
>CAYRGB010000037.1:8399-8650 GCA_964423715.1 uncultured Methanosarcinales archaeon
CATATACTATTAATTTTGGATTTCATTTGGATGTTGTGGTAGTGTCACTATTTTGCTGTAACTTTATCCTGTACCCCTCTAAACTTAGTCTTTCATCGTTAAATATCTATTTCCTGTGACCCAATTTTCATTCTGGTCAATCAGCACTGCAACCACCAATCTCATCAAATATCCATCATTTGGAAACATAAGTTCAGCAGAGTATATCATATTGATCTGGAAGACGGGAATCTGATTTTAGAGGTACCTGA
>CAYRGB010000038.1:0-8640 GCA_964423715.1 uncultured Methanosarcinales archaeon
AAGTAGGCATCATGTTTGAAAGGGGCAAACTGTTCCTTCCACACGTCATGATGGCTGCAGGTGCCATGCAGGCTGGTGTGGATACACTCAAAGACGAGATGCCTGCTTCCACCGAAGGCAAAGGCAAAGGTATCATCGTCAACGGTACCGTCGAAGGTGACGTTCACGACATAGGAAAATCCATCGTATCCACCATGCTCCAGTCCGCAGGTTTTGTGGTCTATGATATTGGTCGGGATGCACCTATCATGGATTTCATCAATAAGGTCAAAGAGACCAATGCTGATATGGTTGGTGTATCCGCACTGATGACCACCACCCTTCCGGGTCAGAAAGATGTTATTGCAGCACTGGAAGAAGAAGGTCTGCGTGACAAGGTCAAGGTCATGGTCGGTGGTGCACCCGCAACGACATCATGGGCAAAGAAGATTGGTGCAGACTGCTATGCAGAGAATGCAAGCGAGGCTGTCAACAAAGCAAAGGAACTTCTTCTGTAATTGGAGTTGATAGATATGGCAAAAGAATACTTCTTACGAATGGGAGACGGCGAAAAGATATTTATGACAAAGGAGCAGATCATTGCTGATCTTCAGGACGGTAGTGCTGATGCAGCAGATCTTGCAACCGTTCCTACATTGAGTGATGATAAGCTGGACAAGCTTCTGGAGATCATCACCAACCCGAGCAGGATCGTTGGTGTTGAGCCAGGTATGGAAGTTCCTGTCACACACGATATCGGTGCTATCAGGATCGATGGTGATCAGGGTAACAGTGGTGTAGGTATCCCTGCCAGCAGACTTGTTGGTTCCATGATGCACGAGCGTGCATTTGGTGCTGATACCATGGAACTGGGTCACATCGACTACAGTTTCAAACCCGTCAAACCCGTGATCTCTCAGGAATGCCAGACAATGGAGTCCTGCCAGCAGAACATGGTTATTCCAATGTTTTACGGTGCCATGCCTAACATGGGATTATACTACACGCCCGATGGTCCTTTCGAGAATCCAGGCGATCTTATGAAAGCCTTCAAGATCGAAGAAGCACAGGCATCCATGCTTCATGCTGCAGAACACGGTATTCGTGATATGATCTGGATCAACCAGCGCCTGTACAAAGTTGGTAGTGACGGTACAAACTTCGATACTATCGGTGCAGCTGGCGACAGTGACCTGTACGCATCCCTGAATGCGATCGAGGCACTGAGGAAGGAGTTCCCCAACATGTACATTGAAGCAGGAATGGCCGGTGAACTGGTACTTGGATTACACGGCGAGCTCGAGTATGATGGTACTGTCCTTGCAGGACTATGGCCACATGAACAGGTGAAGCTTATTGCAAAGGCAGGAGCGAACGTGTTCGGACCTGTCAGTAACACAAATACCAGCAGATCATCTGCATGGAACCTTGCCAGATCAGTAACGTTCGTGAAGGCAACTGTTGAGGCATCAACGATACCATGCCATGTGAACATGGGCATGGGTGTTGATGGTGTTCCTATGCTTGAGACCCCACCAATCGATGCAGTCACCCGGGCCAGCAAGGCAATGGTCGAAGTTGCCGGCGTCGATGGCATATAGATCGGAGTCGGCGACCCATTGGGTATGCCGATCGCACACATCATGGCATCAGGTATGACCGGATTGCGGGCAGCTGGTGACCTTGTAGCAAGGATGCAATTCTCCAAGAGCATGAGAATCGGAGAAGCAAAGGACTATGTGGCCAAGAAACTCAATGTTTCCGCTGCGGACCTGTCCGACGAATATGTTATGAGAGGGGTCCGTGAGGAACTCGACATTGGTGTCATCACTTCTGTACCAGGCTGTGCCAAGGGTATTGCGGCCAAGATGAACATCGAGAAGCTGCTTGACATCGAGATCAACAGCTGTGCCAAGTTCAGGAAAACCATCGGACAGTAAAGCAACTGGATGTTCTGTTCGATCTGTACACAATTGATACAGATCGAGCAAACATCTCTATTTTATATTTTAATAACATTCACTCTTCGGAATGCTTTTAATCCGTACTTTCGTTATTTCTCATTGATCGCTATCCTTGGGCCGGAGGAAATGTTTTCAAAAGTGCTTTATAGATTCAATTCATTTCTCTACATGATCGTTGATCATAGATCCAATACAGGAGATTGATGGTGGACTCGATATTCCTGCTACAGCTGGTACTTGCAGTGATGGTAATGAGCATCATAGCAGACACACTGAGCAAGCATTTAAAAGTGCCTGTATTGATCTTTCTTCTAATAGAAGGTATTTTGATCGGGCCTGAGGTGCTTGGTGTTCTTGATCCCAGTATTCTGGGGGATGGTCTCACCGCGATCGTATCTCTCTGTGTTTCAGTTATCGTATTTGATGGTGGGCTGCACATTGATATCAAGTCGGTACGCACCATACAAAAAGGCGTACTGAAGCTCGTAACCCTTGGTTTATTCATCACCTTCATATCTGCTACTATTATCTGTCATCTGGTAGTTGGTTTTCCTCTTCAGATGGCAGCCTTGTTCGGTGCACTGGTAACGGCCACAGGTCCTACGGTAATAACCCCCATCGTACGTAGCGTCAGGGTAAATCACAAGGTCAGCAAGCTCCTTGAGATCGAAGGTGTTCTCAATGATGCAGGAAGCGTAATACTTGCAGCACTCATATTCGAGTGGATCGTCTCCCAGTTATCAGGTGTAGAGGTCATCGGTTTCTTCGCTTACCGGATATTCATTGGTCTGGTAATGGGTATTGCAAGTGGGATCATTCTGACCAGGTTCTTTTCAATCAAAGCAGCTCTCCCTGCGCAGACGGTGAAATTTGTTACCTTCACAATGGTCATCGCAACCTATGTGATGTCCGAGACATTTGGGAACGAATCCGGAATACTTGCAGTGGCTATATTTGGTATCATAGTGGGTACTTCCAATGTACCATATAAAGCTGTCCTTAAGGAATTCAAGGCGGATCTGGTGTTCATAATGCTGTCCCTGATCTTCATACTTCTCGCAGCGATGCTGAGATTTGATGACGTTGCGAGGATTGGGCCCATGGGAGTAATTGTGATCATGCTGCTGATGTTTGTGGTCAGACCCATATCGGTGTTCATATCTACTATAGGGACTCGTTTCACTACAAAAGAAAAGTTGTTCATATCGTTCATAGGCCCACGAGGCGTTGTACCTGCTTCGATCGCAACATATTTTGCGATAAGGTTAAATTGGTTGGGTATGGATGGTGGTCAGGAACTTGTAGGTCTAATATTCCTTACGGTAATCATCACAGTAGTGGTAACAGGTACGCTGTCAAAACACGTTGCAAAAAGATTAGGAGTGATACCCATGGAAATACTCATAGTAGGAGGAGGCGAAGTTGGTTATATTCTGGCAGAGAGGTTTGAGAAAAGGGGACAGAATGTAGTAGTGGTCGATGCTCTGGAGGAGAACTGTCAGAAGTTGATGGATGCCGATATTCGTGTTGTACACGGAGATGCCGAGAACATCGATGTGCTGAAAAAAGCGGGGATTGAGAATGCGAAGTATGTAGTGGCGACCACGGATAAGGACAACACGAACCTGATGGTGTGTCAGATAGCAAAGGTCAAGTTCGGGTTCACGGAAGATCAGATCGTTGCAAGGGTAAACAATATAAGGAATCTACATGCGTTCTGGGACCTTAATATACGATCCATGAGTCCTGCTATGGGTACTGCCATGGTCCTTGATAATATGGTTGGCAGATCAAATATGTTTACTATGTGTGGTGTTGCGGGGGATGCTGAGACTCTGGAGGTCAGGGTCACAAATCCCAAGATCGTAGGAAAGGCTATCAAAGAACTCTCCCTGCCGAAAAATAGTCTTCTGGTCATGGTACGGCGCGGGGAAGATTCGTTCATAGCCAATGGTAATATGGTGCTGGAACACGACGATATGGTGACTGTCATTGGGGAGGGGGATGCTGCAAAGGATGTTCTTGAGATGCTGAACAAATAATGTATCAGGGAATACTTTCAATGTGCTTCGATCAGATATATATATAAACAATGCTTATCTACGATTACCTCTCAATGAAGAACAAACAAGAGGCTCGAGGAATTATTATGGAAGAAGCTAATGTTATCAAATACAAATTTTCTGAATTGGGAGTAGACATCCCTGTAGAACAGATCGAAGACAGGTTGACCAAACTGATCACCAAGTTTAAAGTTCCACAGGATGAAGCAAGAAGGAGTGTTGTGAATTACTTCTTGAAAGAATATGATATCGATCGGAGCAGGTTCTATTCGGGGCAATCATCGACTCCTCTTGTCAGTACTGCTGATATAAGTGAAGATGGGCAGTGGGTGAATATCAAAGCCAAGGTTGTACAGCTTTGGGACAATTCTCACGATTCGATATCCCAGGTTGGCCTTGTTGGAGATCAAAATGGTACGATCAAATTTACTAAATGGGTACGCGACAATCTCCCGGATGTCGAGAACGGTAAGACCTATTTATTCAACAATGTTGTTGTACATGAGTGGAACGGCAAGTTTGCAATCAATTTCAATAGGACCTCTTCGATAAAGGTATTGGATGAAGACCTAGATGTTGGAAATATTCAAACCAATGCTCCTCCGTCTACCCCGATGGCACCGATCGAAGATATGCAAGAGGATGGGCAGTGGGTGAATGTTAAAGACAATGTTGTACAGCTTTGGGAAAATTCTCACGAATCGATATCTCAGGTTGGTCTTATAGGGGATAAAACTGGCACTATCAAATTTGTTAAATGGGCGCGTGACGACCTCCCGGATGTCGAGGACGGTAAGATCTATCTATTCAATAATGTTGTTGTAAGTGAGTGGAACGATAAGTTTGAGATAAATCTCAATAAGACCTCTTCGATAGAGGTATTGGATGAGGATATTGAGGTAGGTACGGCGACAGTCACGTTCACCGGTGCAATGGTTGATATCCAGGCAGGGTCTGGATTGATAAAACGTTGTCCTGAATGCAATCGTGCATTGACAAAAGGTGCCTGTATGGAGCATGGAAAGGTAGACGGTGTGTATGATCTCAGGATCAAAGCTGTTCTTGATGATGGTATCACTGCCCAGGATGTAATTATTAAACGAGAGATTGCCCAGGAGCTTGTTGGAATGACTCTTGATGAGGCTATTTCCCTTGCGGCTGATGCCCTTGACCAAGGGGTTGTCCTTGATCGTATGAGATCAATGTTGATCGGCAAGTATTATATCATTGAGGGATCCAGACTGGACCGGTACATTCTGGTTGATTCCATCGATCAGATATCTGAACTGAACATGGCTTTGGTTGATGAGTTGATACAGGATGCGGAGGTGGTGTAAATGGCAGTATATGTGCGTGAGATTGCACAGCGAATTTTTGCTCAGGAGTTTCGGGAATCTGATCTATCATTCAAAGATGGGGACGATGTATATTCGCCGCATTATCTATTAACTCCCACAGGTGCAAAGGTTAACCGTCTGTTCATTGTTGGGACCCTTCTCGAAAAGGAAGATATTGGCACAGATTCGGAGTACTGGAAGGGACGTATTTCAGATCCTACAGGATCGTTCTTTATCTATGCCGGTCAGTACCAACCTGAAGCTGCACAGGTCCTTGCGGAATGTGAGACACCTGCTTTTGTTGCGATCGTAGGAAAGCCAAGTACCTATACCACAGCAGATGGAAGTGTACTCACGTCCGTAAGACCTGAATCTATGCATATAGTGGATGGGGAGACGCGTGATATGTGGGTTGCTGATACGGCCGAGCGGACCCTTAATCGTATCAGTGCTCTTGATAGCGAAGATTCGAATGTTGTAAAGGCGAAGGAGCATTATGGTACTGATAGGGCCTACTATTCGTCTATGGCATTGGATGCCTTACGATCCCTTAAAGAGGAAATTTAATGGAATAACACTGCGCGATCATGCGCAGTCTCTTTTTTCTCTGGTGTATACCAAAAGTCTGATAAACATAGTTGGCATTGAACTATATAGGTGATAAGATGAAAACGTATCTATTGATATGGTACAATAGTGAAGGTGCTCTCCCATCGGAGATTAATCAACGTTTGATGTCTCTGGGATTCGAGCCCATACAGGGTGCCTATGATTATGTATATAACTGGGGTAACAATGTCGATGTGGATGAGATTCTGGAGTTCGGAGACAAGGTCTGTTTAAGTCTCCGTAATATGAATGTCACCTTCAAGATCGAAACTATAAATGGTAAAGAATGATCAGTACTTAATCAGATCGTGTGGAGAGTTCTTGTGAGAACTTAATATACTCGCATGATCTACCTTCCATTTCAATAATCCTGATAGACACATCCTTACCGTCGATATTGATCTCGACAACAGTTGGAGATGCCATCCGCGGAGAAGTGGGTGATCCTGGGCAGATAAGGGTGACATCACTTTTTTCAATAAGAGGTCTGTGAATATGTCCAAAGATTAGTATGTCCACATCCATTTCCAATGCAAGATATCGTAATGCATTGGTGTTCATAATAGACAGCGAACCGTTATGCACCACCCCTATGTAAATCCCTTCCACTTTGAACTTGATTCTTTCCGGTAGTAGCTGCTTGAGTTCGGTATCGTCGGAATTACCATGCACTGCTTTTAGTTTTTGCGAATCGTCAAATTTTCGATAGCATTCCATTGAGTCAAAGTCTCCGGCATGGACGATCATATCACTATCTGCAATGATCGCTTCAAGTTGTGGTGAGAGGATACCCCCTCTTAAATGTGTATCAGAAAGAGCGATAATCTTCATGGATATGTTCCACCAGAGTAAATGTCTTATTGAATTGCCAGGTCCACCAGTTCATATTCCAGATTGTTCATCTCCAAGCGGCTCATAATGGTCGGTACTTCCTCATCGATTACAAGGACAAGCGATGACAGGCCATGGAAGGCCGCTTCAACAATGGATTCTTTGGCACCGTACATAACATCGGGAACCCGCCCTATCTTTTTAAGAGATATCAGGGATTCTACCCCGATCGCTGCAATGTAGGCCTTTGTACTGGCAAGCGTTCTCAGACGTTCAAGGTCTACATTCTGCGAACCTCCGCGTTCACTACGTGGTATCTTGCAAACGGTTATGCTTGCCGTCTCAAGATCGATCATGCCCATTAGGGCCGTAACGCCAACATCTTCTCCCTTTTGAGCATCAGAGATCGTGATACCAGTAGCATTCACTTTGTCATCTTTGTTCACGTAGAGCAACCCGTCTCTCATGTGCAAGTAGACCTTATCACCTTTTATAAGCTCCTCATCGGCAATTGCTGTCCAGGTTGATACATGGCTGATGATGTCGCTCATAACGAATTTCGCATATCGTTTCATGTCAGCGGCGTTTTCCAGGACCCATTCAACGCCTGTTTTCGTGACGCGATATCGGACACGCCCATCTGAATGTATGAACCCCTCTGCCGTAAGCTCTTTGATATATTCAGAGACTGCTTGGGGGGTTACACCAACCTTCTCAGCGATCTCCTTTTGCCGTACATTTGGTTGGTGAGCTGCAACCTCTATCAGGATTTGGAACTTGGTAATTCCACTTTTGCTTTGCAGTATATCGATCATTTCTGATTCTCATTAATTTTAAGTCTCTGTCCCATAACCGATAACATGCTAGAGCGTTGTGCCAAGGAACGCACATGTAAAGCACTCTTGTTAAGGGCACGTGTCAGGCTGCTCATTGAATGGTTTCCATCAACAACGAGTGTTTCCAGTTCATTGACAAAACTTTCAATTTCTTCATATGGTGTGAAGGTCAACATAAGAATTTCACTCAGGTCATCAAGAGAGCACTGAAAATTCGCATGGACCTTTGAATACGAGGAACGGTATTCCTTTTCAGGTGTTTGACCGGGTTCTGGCATGTGCCACTGGCTCTCAACCAGTCCACATTGTTTCAGTATCTCTATGCTGGGTGTGACCTCAAACCCCATCTCATTTTTTAGTTCTGATGTTGTCTTCCAATCATCCGTAAGTGCATTGAATACTTTCTTATGGTCTTTAGACCTAAATGTTTGAAGAAGGGGGACTAATTCAGAAGGGTCATTTATGATTCGGGTTCGTCTTGGCATATTCCAACCTCGTCATTGTATAATAAATCCTGAAATAGAATCTGAATCACCTATGTTATTATATGGCTTTACTGTACTATGGGCTAAAAGGTAATAAACCTGTTGTGGCTATTGGCGATAAATAGGTTACTCTGCTGACATTCTCTTTAAAAAAGGGCGAAAATTGTCAAAATAGGGATATATCCTTGATGTATCCCAAGTTTGACAGTTTCAACCCATTTCTAAAGAGAATGTCTTCTCTTTCAAACCCAAAATTTCGCTTTATTGTCAGGATATCCTATTTGACAGTTTCAATTTATTCATTAAAATTGTCATGAAATTCCCCATTTATGACCCAAAATTAACGTATTCACCATATCAAAATTAGCATAAATATACTTTTTCGATTTTCTTTTCCACGAATCCACGGTAACTGTCAAATTCGAAATGGATTTTTTAATGAATTTTGTAGAGGTATGTCTTAACTCTGCAAATTCATATCGCAATAGCGATATGAATAATTGAGCAATGAACCCGATAATAATAGCCCCGTAAAT
>CAYRGB010000039.1:0-8574 GCA_964423715.1 uncultured Methanosarcinales archaeon
ATGGTTGCAGCGATGAGGATGTGATCGATGTCACGGCACAGTTCCTGAACCGTCTGGCATCCTCCTTCCCGGGTGGTGAGCCGCCGGTACGTATTTTCTTTGAGAATCTCTGGTGGCCAGGTCTAACATTACTGGATACAGACCTGATCTACCGTTTCATGGAACGTCTTGAGTTCTCCAACTGGGCATTCCTGCTGGACACAGGACACCTGATGAACGCTACCATGTCCTGCGACTGTGAGAGGGATGGCATTGATACGGTGCTTGCGATCCTTGATACGCTTCCGGTCGATGTCATCGAGCGTATCGAAGGAATGCATTTACACTACAGCCTGTCTGGCACGTTCCAGCGGAAAGCTCTTGAACAGGGGGATCCTGCTGGATTTGGTGATCTGCCTTTCCTTGATCGCTATATGACGGTACTGGAGCATGTGGGTAAGATCGACCAGCACATGCCTTTTGGAGATAGCCGATGCTCCGAGATCGTTGAACGGGTCTCACCCCGTTTTCTGACACATGAGTTCGTCACACGATCCCTGGACGAGTTTGACGCTGCCCTAGATAAGCAGATCGGGGCCTTACACGGCAGCAGGTGAGCCTGAGCAACAGTTATTTACTCACGCAAGGACTTCACTACGAAGAACATTGACTGCAGGGCATGTCCTGTGTATACAGCAAAAAATGACTGCAAAAATGACTGCTTATGGGAAATGGATGGGATATATATGAAGTTCAGAGAGCTAATAGCTACGTACTGTGACAGTACCACGAACAAGGGCAATGGTCTCCTCATACACACAGGTACCGTTGAGGAAGGAAAGGAACTTGAGATGCCTCCAGAGTTTATCTATAATGAGGAATGGTCATGTCCTCCTTCACGCAGAATATGGCTGGGCAATTCCTACCAGACCATTATTGTGCGGGAAGGCAGCGACCTGACGCTGTACGAACATTCCAGGAAAGCATCCTATCGGATACATTTGCTGGATATGCAGGAAGAGTATGAAGAACAAGAGGATGATGTTGATCTTACACAGGCGTTCACGTACGTATACAATGCACATGCGGGCAATTTCCGAAAAGGCACCGAGATCCCATATATCGTACATCCCATGGACGTGGCATCGATCCTGATGAAGAATGGAGGGTCCAAAATGCTGGTAGCTGCTGGCCTGATGCATGATCTTGTGGAGGATACGGATGTCGGACTGGTCGAGATCAATAAATTCTATGGGTCAAAGATCGCAGAACTTGTTAAGGCTGTATCCGAGCTGGACGAATCTGGTCAGCCGTATCCCTCTGCCGAGAAGGCGCAGTCTTGGAAGATGCGTAAGGGACACAGCATCAATGCCATGAAGGCTGCGGGATGGGAGGCAAAACTGCTTTCATGTGCCGACAAACTGGCCAATCTCAGGGATATGATCAGTGACCGTAACAATGATGCCGAGCATATGTGGGAACGGTACAATGCGGGTAAGGATGAGCAGGAATGGTATTATTCCTCGATGCTCGAGGCCTATCGCGAGGGCGACGACAGCATCGTGAACACGCGGATATATGCCGATTGCCACCAGTGTATGGACGAGCTCTTTGGATGAGTGGTCGAAGTTACACACCAAATCAAAACGTTAATCTATACTGACCTTCATCTATATCATCCAATGGATGACATTATATCAGCCAGAAACGTCTCTAGGGATTTCGGGAGCATTCGGGCACTGAAAGGACTGGATCTCGCTGTCAGGCGGGGTGAGTTCCTTGCCATATTTGGTCCCAACGGGGCCGGCAAGACCACGTTGATCAAGATCCTGTCCACGCTCTCCCGGCCGTCGGGGGGATCGGTGATGATCGATGGGCTGGATGCGACGACCGATGCGGTGCAGATCAGACACATGATCGGTGTATTGTCCCATGACAGTTACCTGTATAATGACCTGACAGCCGAGGAGAACCTGCGTTTCTTTGGAAAGATGTACGGGCTCGCGGATGATGTTCTGGAGCAGCGTATCGATGAGCTGCTGGGGAAGGTGGAGTTGCTCCACAGGGCAGGGGATCGGGTCGGAACTCTCTCGCGGGGGATGAAACAACGGCTTTCAATTGCGAGGGCTCTGATCCACAATCCCTCCATATTGCTGCTGGACGAGCCCTATACCGGTCTGGACCAGCATGCAGCCCAGACATTTGAGAAAGTTCTCCTTGAACTTGATCCCAGTAAGACCACCCGGGTGATGATATCCCATAACATCGAGAGAAGTCTGCGCTCCTGTGACAGGGTTGTGATCATGGTCAGTGGAGAGATCGTGTACGACCGTCCCAGATCCGATATTGGTAGTGCCGAGGAACTGAAGGAGACGTATATCGCTCTTGTTGATGGTGGGCATGATACCTGAGGTGGAGGGCATGATACCTGAAATACTGCTTGAGATATTGAATGGACCATGGTCCGGGGTCGATATGATATGATACCGGGACTCCATATCGCAGCAAAGGATCTCAGGGAGGAGATGCATACCAAGCAGATGCTCAACTCGATGATCGTCTTTTCGTTGCTTGTGATCGTAATATTCAGCATCGCCTTTGAGGATATCATCAGCTCTTCGAACATGGTCTCAATGCTCGCCCCGGGTGCTCTCTGGATCACATTCATATTTGCTGGCTCTCTGGGTCTGTCCCGTTCATTTGCCGCAGAACTGGATAACGGTTGTCTCGAGGGCCTGAAACTCTGTCCGGTTGAACGCAGTGCGATCTACCTGGGCAAGGTCATTGCCAGTGTCATCCTGATGTTCTTTGTGGAACTGGTCACGGTCCCCATATTCTCGGTACTGTTCAACTACCCGTTCAATGGACTCTTTGGATTGATGATCATCATCGTACTCGGGACTATTGGATTTGTGGTAGTGGGAACGCTGCTCTCCGCACTGACCGTCAACACCCGGACACGTGAGGTCCTGTTACCGGTACTTCTTCTTCCTCTTGTCGTACCGGTGATCATCCCGTCCGTACTTGCCACTGCACAAGTGCTCACAGGCGGCGGTATTGCCAATGTGGTGCAGGAGATCCGTTTGCTGGTCGTCTATGATGTGGTGTTCTTCATTGTGGCATACTTGGTGTTCGAGCATACATTGCAGGACTGACGTATCGTGAAACCCTAGGGATACGGACGTATCTATTTGTATGATGAACATATAAGCATCGTTTAGCATTTGAATACTGTTTAAGAACTGTCAGTGAGGCAAATCATGTCAGATGGTCAGAAGAACACACGGATATTATCGATCGTAACGGGTGTGGCTATGCTCATAGCTATGGGCATGATATTTTTCTACCTTCCACAGATGAGAAGCGAATCAGGCCAGCTTCTGGACAGTAGCTTCAAGATATTCTATTTCCATCTCCCCCTCGCTCTGGTATCCTATCTTGCGTTCACCGTGGTGTTCCTGTCCAGTGCACAGTTCCTCCGATCAGGCAAGCACCGCTGGGATGTTCTCTCCGCATCCTCAGCCCAGATCGGAGTGATCTTCGCCTTCTTGGTCCTTGCCACGGGATCCCTCTGGGCCCATACTACCTGGGGCTGGTATTGGGTATGGGAGCCCAGGCTGACCACGTCCCTTGCCCTGTTCCTGGTCTATCTGGCATACCTGCTGCTACGTCAGGCCATTGATGAGCCTGAGGGACGCGCACGCCTGTCAGCCGTGTTTGGGATCGTGGGATTCCTCTCCGTGCCCCTGAGTTTCCTGTCCATTCGGCTGTGGCGCTCGGCACATCCTCTCATGTTTGGAGATGCGGCCTACGGGGGCAGTGGGGGTGGCCTGGAGGGCAGTTCCCTTCAACTAACACTGATCATGAATTTCATTGCTTTCATTCTACTGTATGTGACACTGCTTATGTACAGGATCCATAATGAGCAGATGCAGGAGAACATCGCCACAAAAAAGCGATCCATGGAATGACCAATATTTTTGATCGCCCTATTTCTCGTGTGCGTTCTGGAAATCTATTTATATCCAGATAACTTGATTGGATATCATGCTCTTTGAACATATCAACATCGCGGATCTTACGGTCAGCAATCGTCTGGTACGCTCGGCCACCAATGAATGGCTTGCAGGGGACGATGGCATGCCAACAGAGGCTATTGGTGACATGTATGAGGAACTGGCCCGGAACAAGGTAGGTCTGATCATAACCGGATATTCCTATGTCGATCTTGGGGGTAAGAGTAATGATCGACAGCAGGGGATCTCTGATGATCGTTCTATTACACCATACCGCGCTATCACTACGCGGGTCCATAAATACGATAGCCGGATATTCCTACAGATCGTCCATGGAGGACGGCAGTCCATGGTGACGGACAGTGGTCCCATCCTTGCACCTTCTGCAGTCAAGGACCCATCCTCTGGTAAGACTCCGGTGGCGATGTCCCAGGGGGATATACAGCAGACGATCAGGGATTTTGTAGCAGCGGCACGACGTGCAAAAGAGGCGGGTTTTGATGGTGTGCAACTGCACTGTGCCCACGGCTTCCTGCTCAGCAGTTTCATCTCACCTTACACGAACAGACGTGAAGATCAATGGGGGGGATCGGTGGAGAATCGCACACGTATTATCACAGAGATTATGGCCGGTATCCGAAAAACTGTGGGAGAGGCCTTCCCGGTAATGGTGAAGCTGAATGCTACCGATGGTTTCGATGTATTCTCCGGGAAGGTTGGTCTGGACGCACCTGAATGCGTGGAGATCGCCAGTCTGCTGGAGAAGAGCGGTGTCTGTGCTATAGAGGTGAGTGGTGGCATATTCGAGGCTGGTGAGGTCATGGCACAGTCGGGCATCGATTCCATTGATAAGGAAGCATACTTTAAGCGGTATGCAAAAATGATACGGGATACCGTGAATATTCCTGTGATCTTGGTGGGCGGGATCCGTTCCAGGTCTGTGATGGATTCGATGTTCAAGGGTTATGCCGATATGATCTCCATGAGTCGTCCGTTCATATGTGAGCCGGATCTGGCGATCAAATTGAAGGACGGGGCGGAAGGTGCCAGATGTGTTTCATGTAACCGATGTTTTGATCCGGAAGGGATTCGCTGCAACTTTGATTTTGGAGATGGGATGCCCTGATACGTAGTTATATATGATCGTTCCAATATCTATTATTGCATGAGACTGGATGCATATCTTGTGGAAATGGGATTTTTTCGCTCCAGGGGACGTTCCAAAAAGGCGATCATTGGTGGCAAAGTGAAGGTCAATGGTGTGGTTGTGAGTAAGCCCTCAAAAGACATTTCGAATGAGAACGATGTCGATGTAGAGGAGGGACTTGACAAGCCCCAGGGTTACTTCAAGCTCAAGAGGATCCAAGAGGCGAGTGATCTGATTGGTTAGAAGGATCACGTTCTGGACCTTGGTTCGAGTGCAGGAGGTTTTATCATGTTCGCATCTGAGATCGCAGCGGATGTGAAAGGAGTGGAGTTCAGTCACGAGTTCCGATCCGATCTGGGTCAGATCGCTCATAAGAGGGACAATGTATCTGTGATGTTTGGGAATGTGTTCATCCTGTCCCTTAGTTCAATGTCGCAACAACAGGTGGATGTGATCCTCAGTGATATGACCCTGGAGCCTGAAGCGGCACTGGATGCGCTTGAGAGGGTCCTTCCTTTATTGAAGGACAATGGCAAGGTCCTGCAGGTCATAAAGATGGGTGACAGACGCGGTAACGAACGTGATGACAGGAGGCCGTTATTGGATCGTATGGAAAACATGGGTTTATCGGTATTGGATATTATCGAATCCACGAAGCAGGAGATGTATGTTATTGCCAGAAAGGGGGTCGCACGCAGAACAATCAATAATGATGGTCTGGATGTTGTTGAAGTGATCTGATGTTGCTGAAGATATCTGGAAAAGGGAGGCCGTATCGTTTATTTGTGGCAGGTCTGCATGGTGATGAATGGAAATACACTTCCGACATACTGCTCAGCATAGCGCCGCCTGCTACAGGTATGGTTGCCGTGATGCCAGTGATCGATAGGAGCAAGTACCTATCGACCCTTGATCCTGGATACTACTATGGAAAGGGTGCATCCATTCTTGAGGCTATCAGGCAGATCGACCCATATGTGTATGTGGAATTACACTCCTATTCTGCATGCAATCGTGAGAAATTGACTGACAAGGGGCGCATCGACATGGTCGGTGTGCCGGGATTCAGTGTCATGGAAGAGGGGGTGCTGCTCGGGTCGGTATCACCACACATACGGCGGGATCATTTGTCGCCCGACACCCTATGCCTATCCTTTGAGATACAACGCTCAAACGAACGTTCCAGGGCATTTGCGACAAGGATGCTTGATGTGGTCAGGGAATGTGACTCAAGAGAAGATTTCATCAAGTATGTGCGGAAACATTATCCTGTGCAAGCAAAAAAAGCGATAGAGGATTACAAAAGGTTCTATGGCCTGTGAGGGAATCCCCACAGGCACATGGTTTAAGGATATATATTATTCTATCAGACTCTATTATAGTTGTGGATGTTGTGTTCTGGTTTTACGTCCATCATCTCTTTTCTCTCGGCCCTGAGCATGTTGTCCACACGCAGGATCATGTTTGTGACCTCTGACGCAGACCTGATGGCCTGTGTTTTCACTCGCAATGGGTCGACTATGCCCTTTGCGATCATGTCAACGGTATCTCCGGTGTATACGTCCAGTCCAATGTTCTTGTTCTCAATGTGTTCAGCTCTCAGGTGGATGAGAATATCTGTACTATCCATGCCAGCATTATCTGCTATTGCTCGGGGAATGTCCTCGATGGCATCTGCAAAGGCTGATATTGCCAGTTGTTCACGTCCTTGCACGGATGATGCATAGGACCGCAGATTCTGTGCTATCTCTATCTCGACAGCTCCGCCGCCGGCTACGATCTTCTCATCCTCAAAGACGGCTTTGACCACGTGTAGTACATCATCGATGGTACGTTCCAGATTGTCGGTCACGTGTTCGGTCCCACCCCGGATCATTATTGTAACGGTCTTGGCGCTGGCACAGTCCTTAATATAGGTTTTGGCAAGTGCGAACTCTCCTTTTTGTTCAACATAACCAGCACTTCCAAGTTCCTTTTCAGTCATCTCATTGATCTTTCTGACCAAACGTGCACCTGTCGTGTATGAAAGGTGTTTCATATCATCATCATTGGTCCGTTTGATAGCAAGAACACCTTTCTTCTGCAGCATATCAGCTGCTTTATCATCAATGTTCTTTGAAACAAATACTACATTTGCACCTGTTGCAATAACAGTTTCAACGGTTTTCTTGAGATCGTCTTTTTCCTGCTGGATGAATGCTTCCAATTGTTCAGAGGAATGGATCTGCAGCTTTGATTTATTAGCTGTCTTCCTGCCTTCAAGAGGTGCATCCAACAGGGCGATCTTAGCATTCGTTATCTGTCTCGGCATGGCAGAATGGACCGCAGATTTTGTGATCATAACTCCTTCTAGGAGTTCGGTCTTGGAGATGCTTGTGCCTGGATCCTGCCTGAGCAGGATATCATCGTTAACGTTCACCTTCCCATCTTTCTGTACTTTCAGGATAGCATCGATACATAATTCGGCAAGCAAGTCACTGAATGCTTCAGATGATTTCCCAGCAATGGCTGTCTTTGCGATCTCCTCAAGGATCTCACGGTCATTTTCCGTAACATCCACTGCGAAGTCCTCAAGCACTTTAAGGGATCTCTCGGTAGCGTCTCTGAACCCATTGATTATCACTCTGGGGTGTACACCCTCGTCGATCAGGCCCTCTGCCTGTTCAAGGAGTGCACCTGCGAGAACTACAGCACTGGTGGTACCATCGCCAGCAATGTCCTCCTGAGTGCGTGCTACTTCCACGATCATCTTTGCGGTGGGGTGCTCGATCTCCATTCCCTTAAGGATCATGGCACCGTCGTTCGTTATGACGACGTCCCCAACTGCGTTTACCAGCATCTTGTCCATACCTTTTGGACCAAGTGTTGTTTTAACGATGCCGGCAACGATTTTTGCTGCTTTGATGTTCATAGCAAGTGCATCTTTGCCCTTCGTGCTCTGTTTACGCGGATCTATAATGATCGGCTGACCGCCATATTGTCCTGCCATTGATCTTAAACCTCCTGATAATATAATTAGTGCAATGAGTGATATTTACGTATATGAATGAATCTAACTGTTTATGGTTCTATAAATACATTACGCATAGTCCAGTGTCTCCTATGAGGATATCAGATTAGCTTATAACCCTCCATATTCTAATTTTGTAACATCTTGATTATGAAACGTGTAGTTAGATCAGGGCAGATATATGTAATGGATGTTCATTTGCTTAACATTCGGCAATTTCAGGATGTTGTTTCAAAAAAGCAATTGACAAATGTGGGATCCATTTCTCTTAATAATCATGAGGTATACCCTTAATATGCAAAAAAAGGTGATCAAAGTCATCTATCTCTTCAATCCAACCATAGTTTGCATCGGCTTTTGAGTCCAGATCTTTTATATATGGTTTTATATCGAGCAGGGGTGTCCCATCAAATACATCTAAT
>CAYRGB010000040.1:0-8470 GCA_964423715.1 uncultured Methanosarcinales archaeon
TTACACCGGTCGCGAAATCGATTGCGATCAATCATCACACGCTTACAAAATAAGGAGTAACAAATTTAGGTAATTTCATTGGTTCATAGAAGAAACTGTATATGGCGGTCTGGGATATATGGGTCTATATGGTCAATGCCGATAATATCTGATGGATCTGCCAGTTTGGATGTATGTCCACATATGCTGGATATGATGTGACGATAGTGTGTACTATATCATATCTATCCCTGGGGAAGGATGCTGGTATTGCATTTTCAGCATTGATGGAGAATATGTCAAAAGTTGGCTGCTAATGTCCTCATGATATTCCTTTTTGTGTCTGTGTGGTAGTCCTACTATTTTTGATATGATCATTAATTCATAAGAATACAAACTGTTTGGAGAATCATATAATGCAGAACGGTGACACTACAAAATATATAATTCATTCTACGGTCAATGCTGACGGAGTTATCGAGCGGCCCGATATTGTAGGAGCTATCTTTGGTCAGACAGAAGGGTTGTTGGGATCAGATCTTGATCTACGTGATCTCCAGAAGACTGGGAGGATAGGCCGGATCGAGGTAAATGTTACTACTAAAGGTGGAAAGACCCGGGGTAATATCAAAATACCTTCGAGCCTTGACCGTGTGGAGACATCCATCCTTGCTGCGTCTCTTGAGACAATTGACAGGGTGGGACCATGCACTGCCAGGATCGAGGTGCAAAAAGTAGAAGATGTGCGTACCACAAAACGAAACCACATTGTTGAAAGGGCAAAATACATTCTCACCGACATGTTCGATGAGAACCTTCCGGAATCTCAGGAGATCGCAGACGAGGTCAGGCAATCGGTACGCATAGAAGAGATGCAGTACTATGGGAAGAAAAAGATCCCATGTGGCCCTAACGTTCTCGACTCGGATGCCATTATTGTTGTGGAAGGTCGTGCCGATGTGCTGAACCTTTTGAAATATGGTATCAAGAATGCGATCTGTGTTGGTGGCACGAACGTCCCACCTGAGGTCGCAGAGCTCACCAAGCGAAAGACCGTCACTGCTTTTACAGATGGTGATCGTGGTGGCAAAATGATCATCAAGGAACTTCTACAGGTCGCGGATATCGATTATGTTGCCCGTGCACCGGATGGGAAGAGTGTGGAGGATATTGTTCAACGAGAGATCGTGAGGTCGCTTCGACAGAAGATCCCGGTGGAACAGGCGATGGATATATACTCCGTACGTGATTCAGATACTGTTAAATCCAAACCTTCGGAGGAAGGCAGGGCTCCACGGGTGTCAAAGCGAGCGACACACGTACAACCCACCCGCTCCAGAAAATCCACTCCCCAGACGGAGGTCCAGCCTGACAAGACGAGCGACGAATCCGACAAACGAAGGCCAAGCAGGCCCAAACATGTTAAACTATCGTCTGTTGCACAGAAGTTCAAGTCTCATTCAGATGATCTGATGGGTACACTGGGTGCACGTCTGTTGAACATCGATAACAAGATCGTTGGAGAAACACCGGTCCGTGATCTTGTAAGTACCCTTAAGAATGCCGACGATGCTGTAAAGACTGTCGTCTTTGATGGCGTGATAACGCAGCGTATACTTGACATTGCATCGAATAAGGGCATCAATAACCTTGTTGGTGTGAAGAAAGGTAACATCACAAAGAGTCCTGTGACAGTAAAGGTCTACACAGCAAAGGATTTCTGATCCGTTGTGGGGGACTTTCCCCCCCTTCCTGTCCATTTTAATTTATACAATTTTTAATATTATGCCAGTCAGATCGAAGGATGATTTTTCGTGGCATATATTCATCATTATCCATAAACAATAAACAGAAACCTATAACATATATTAGTAGGAACATGTTTTCCGTTAGTAATAGTTTTATCTGAATGGATTAGTCATTTATTGTAAAGATTAACAGTGCTCATTGATGAGCAGGTTGTTATCATCATGCAAAAAGATGAACTGATCCAGTTGCACACGTTGCTGTCCCAGATTAAAACATATATGGAATCCCAAGGTGTGCACAATGATTTTACAGAATACCAATCGCTGGCTATCAGCCCGATGCATATCCATCGCAGTAAAATGGAGCACAAACATGCGATCTTTGTTCTAGGCAATGATCTTGCATCAATAATGTCCGATGACGAATATTCAGGTGCTGGAAGAACGTCTGTGAGGATGCAGGAATTTGCGAAAAAGATGAGCATTAAGACCTCAGATCGCAATTAAAAGGGTTCTGGTCTTAGAAATGCATACCCATGTCTGTTCGGTATAGGCTGGTCGGGTTGTTTTGCCATAACCGGTCGGTGCATGGGGGATATACGCATTTTCATAATAATAGCACTCTCGCCGTCAGAGTAGTAGCCCGTTTCGGTCCAGCATGACACAAATCCTAGGCGGTGGTAGAGTCTCTGACCAGGGTAGTTGCTGGCCCTGACTTCGAGCGTTACATATTGCAGACCTCCTGACTGGAACTCGTCGATGATGGCACAGGCCAGACGCTAACCAATACCCCGCTTTCTGAAATTCTCGCCTACGGCCAGTGTGAATACCCTACCCTCATCCGGACCCGAGCGATATCCGACCACAAAGCCAACGATCATCTTGTCTTCCTGGGCCACAAGGAATGTGTCCCTGTTCATTTCATAGAAGTTCATATATAAATAGGGGTTGTGCTCTGTAAAGGCCTCGTATTCTATGGCCACTATCCCTTCAAAATCAAGTGGCTCAAATTTTCTGATGATCATCAGGAAACACATCCCCCAGAAGAATCAATACCTTTCAACGATATTTTAGTGGATCTTCTTCACATGTCTCAGGTCTACTGCAATACCACGGCTCGATTCCTTCATCTCCCGGCCACCCATCAGGGCACGCCCGATACATAGGACACGTTTGCCCGTAATGATCACCTCATCGTTGGGCCGTATCTGCGGGTCTGCTCCGGTGATACCGGGTGCCAGTATGGAACCTTTCGGGATAAAATCATCGATCGTAACAATATATCTCCCTTCAGAAAGAAGACGTCGGGCACCGGCAATCGTCAGTGCGATGATACCGTACTGTGGCACAAGGGTAGCTATCTGTTCCTTGTCCAGGAATACCTGGTGTTTTGGGAACGGTGCCTTGATGGTCGCTCCATCCGGGACGATTAGCTTCCCTGCACCGCTGCCGAACTGGTAATCTGCGATGGAACGCATAAGGTCCTGTTTGGGATCATGGCGCTTCCTGGCCCCGACCGTAAGGTTCGCAAGCGTTTGTTTTAATGTTCCAAGGGACACAGCCGAGGTCACGCCATCCTGGCAGGTATAGGTAAACTCGATTCCCAGTTTTCCAGAGACCACCTCACAGATTTCGCGATAGGCACCGTCCACATGGGCGACGATATGTGAATATGTGTGTCTGATAAGGTACTGCTCAAGGCATCCCTGGACCCACTGCCGCTCCTCTGCATCCCAGTACCCGGTCACAGTAGTATCATAGTTGGCGGCAGGGTAGGTGAGTTCCAGTTCACGGGGTACGATCCCAAGCGGAGATGTAATTATAACCTCATGCACATACCTTCGGTACTTCCCCATGGCATTGATGAACCGGTAATGGGAGTTCGAAATGGAGTACGGCTTTTTTGCAGAGCAGGGCAGGAGCACCAGGATGTCGGCCTCAGGAGGCGAATATCGCTCGTGTACCCTTTTTGCAAAACGCACCACCTCAGGTCGGGTGAGGGATTCGCCTGTGGTTGCGATCATGTCACTGGAGCGCACAATGGGTGCTCGCTCTTCCATATAGTTATATTCCATATCAAGCAGCCTCAACAGTGCGGTCAGCCATGGTCGGTTGCGGCAACTACCCTCCACGTATTCGCGCAGGGTGCCGGAACGTATCCTTTCCCTGGCCAGTGCCATTTCAGCCTCAAGTGCATCAACATTGTGTCCTTCAATGATCCGTGCTCGCTCCTTCTTTTCCATTGACCTGAGTTCGTCGATGTCCAGGTCGGCGCAATGGCGGCAGCGACAGGGCAGCTCGGTCATCGAGTCCAGGTAGTGACTGCCTGCGGATGTGAGATAAATGTCCTTGTATGCGGAAACAATAGCACGGGTAGTATCCACTACATCAATTCCCAGATAGACGAGCATTGCAGCGTTCTCGGGAAGGGCCAGATCTGGAACATACACAGCGGTGTCCGCAGGGATGGTCTCTTTTATTGCCAGTAGTCCCCGGATCATGTCCCGCGCATTATTCTCTAAGCAGCCAGTTCCTTCCATCACGTACATGTCGCTCTTTGCTATCGACTGTCCCGGGCGCAACGTTGTCCCGATGGCTCCTCTGGGAGGATGATCATATTCAGGGAGTGCCTTTTGCACCTCATCATCTGGTGCGTCCGGTGGATAGGATCGGTGGGGCAGGATGATCAGTACGTCCTCCCCACATCGCTTGCGTAGCTGCTGCAACCGCTCCGGGGCCTTTTCCGGACCAACGGAGGACCACATTGACCCTCCGTCCAGAATTAGACCGTTGGCTATATCCCGCAGGTCCATAGTGTTCAGGACATATGGCGTATGTATCTCATTTTTGAGCAGCAGTTTCCCGATCCTTGCTGCCCCGTCCCGTTGTAGTATCTCAAAGTATCTGGTCATGGTCATAGAATGAACCTGATGGTTTAAATGTTTTCTAATAGCAGATTTTATCTGGTCATGGGCCGGGCGTTAACCTGTAATCTGAAGCAATAGCGATGATTATCCGATCTCGCAGGACAAAAGACGTCGGATGGTGTGCCTAGCCGGCATTGAACAGGTAGCTGAGGTCATCATACTTGTAGATGAGTTCGGGACACCTGTCGTGTGCCCCATGGCTGTACATGCCAGCTCCAACGAGGCATTTGGTCCATACGGCCGTCTATATCTCGCATGCCGCGATCTGTGAACCGTTCGATCAGCACTGTCCAGCATCATCAGGGGTCCGGTGAAGTTCTATGTGGATGTTCATCACATGGTCTGTCTCATCGATCCATATTCTACCATTGTGAGCTTCAATAATATTCCTACAGATGTCTCCTTCTGCTTTATCTGTATCATTGGTGCATAGGTCCATTGGCACAGTTCCCTCTTGTATATTGCTTATAATATTGATGTGTATGGTCCCATCATCTGCAGTTGCTGATAGGTCAATACGGTTTCCTTCTGGTGTGATATCGATCATAATATCCATGAGATGCAGGAAGACTCGTTCAATATAGTTCCGGTTACCGCAGATATGAGGCAGGTTCTGGGGTATGCAGATATGTACTGTGATATCTTTTGTGGAAGCCTGCTGGGATACATCCTGTATTGCACCCATCACAATATCTTTCATATCAATGGGTACGGATGTGTATCTGACTTTCTCTTTGAGCATCTCTCCCGGGGCAGTGGTCACATAGAAGAGTGACTCAACGAGGTTCTTGAGGATATCTGTGTTCCTTACGATGGAGTTCAAGGCACTTTTCTGTTCCTGGTTCAGTTCCCCCAATCGTTCACTGTACAGAAGTTCGCTGAATCCTTTCATTGATACCAGTGGGGTTCGCAACTCATGGCTCATGTTCGCAATAAACTCATTCCTCATCTTATCGATGTTCTTGAGTTCATAATGTGCACGCGCCAGTTCGTCCTCTTCCATTTTGCATGCAGTTATGTCCTCTCCGGATATAAGGATCTCAGTAAGCTTTTTATCCTCATCCTTCAAGACCACATAGTGCCATTCGATCAGTTTTCTATCCCCACTTTTGGTAATCACGGTGTTTTGGATCGTGTCAGGTAATCCCACTGGCTCCTTCAGCAGTTCAAGAAAATATTCCCGTTGCTTATCAGTTTCATCCTCTGGTATGAACGTATCGAACCAGTTCTTACCGACGATATCTTCGTTGTCATATCCCAGGATCTTACATGCTTTATGGTTGGCAAGGTGTACTCTTAGGTCCCTGCCTATGGTCAGCATCGGGGAGCCGGCGACATCGATGTATTTTCTTGCAAGATTGCGCTCCTGTATTAGCTTATCCCGAAGAATTTTGATCGTTAACAGTGAATGTACACGTTTTCTGATCACAGATGCCTTGGTGGGTTTGTTTATGAAGTCGTCCGCTCCTTCCTCAAGACTCCGGATCTTCTCTTCCTTATCTACCAGAGCAGTTATCATTATTATGGGAATAAGCCTCGTTCCATCTGTATTTTTCAATTTGCGACAGATATCATGACCGCTGATATCGGGTAGCATTATGTCAAGAAGGATAAGGTCTGAATGTTGGGTAGTTGCCATTTGTAGTCCCTCTGTGCCAGTGTAGGCCTTGAGGATGCTATAATCAGGTGTGAGGATTGCTTCCAGTAGGTCAACGTTGGATGGTTCATCATCCACTATAAGTATTGTTGGAGACGTATCTCCATTCATAATTGGTCACCTAGATGTTGTATAATGTCTATTTTCGTATAGCACAGTATCATACCCATACTCCCAATGTTACGAACTGTTCATCAATGCTTATTAACGTTCCTTAGCAGGATAGATACTTTTGATGGTTGATAAAATCTTTCGTATAGAAATGTGTGAAGCACTAACTATTTTATTGCTTCTGCGTCCTTCCTTTCCTATGTATAAGGCATTTCCATGTGTTGCCCACAAGGTCTAGTCGGCCTGCGATCTTTAGTCCTTCATATACCAGTGTCTGGTTACGTGGGTCCCGGTATTGCAGAAGAGCACGTTGTATCTTTTTTTCCCTGCGGGACGTGGTGACATGGATATTCTTTCCGGTGAAGGGATCGATACCTGTGTAGAACATGCAGGTGGCGGTGGTCATCGGTGTGGGTGTGAAATCCTGTACCTGTCTGGAATATCGACCTGTGTCGCGTATGTATTCTGCAGTTTCTACCATATCTTGCATGGTGCATCCCGGGTGTCCTGACATTAGGTAGGTGTTCAGGTACTGCTCTTTACCGATCTCTTTATTGATCTTTGTGAATAGGTTGGCAAACTCCTCAAAGACAGCACGTGGTGGCTTGCCCATGATCTCGGTGACCCTGTCAGAGTAGTGCTCTGGGGCGACACCCAGCTGTCCGCTGATATGGTACTTGCACAGGTAGGTGAGATAATCGGGCTGCAGCAGGGCCAGATCATAGCGCACACCATACCCTACGAATACCTTTGAGACACCGGGGACCTGCTGCAATCGTTTGAGCATCTCGATGTTCTTGCTGTGGTCAGTGTCAAGGGATGGGCAGGGTTCCGGATAGAGGCAGTATCGGTTGCTACATCCTCCTTTTTTGTCCCATTGCGTGCACTTCATGCCATACATGTTGGCGGAGGGGCCGCCCACTCCATTGATGATGCCTTTGAAATCCTTCAATCCTGTCAGCCGAGTAGCCTCGCGGATGATGGAATCGATACTGCGGCTTGTGATGATGCGGCCTTGGTGTTGTGTGATGGCACAGAAAGCGCAGCTTCCGAAACATCCCCGATGAGTGGTGATTGAGAATTTGACGGGTTCCAATCCCGGGACGGGCTCACGGTATGAGGGGTGGGTATTGCGGGTGAAGGGCAGTTCGTAGACGTGGTCCAGTTCATTGGGCGGAAGGGGTTGTGCAGGCGGGTTCTGGACAATGACGGTCTTGGGATGCGGCTGGACCAGGCATCTGCCATGGACGGGGTCCTGTTCATGGTACATGGCGGCAAAGGAACGGGCAAAGACTCGTTTATCGCCGGAAACTTCGGTGTAGGACCCCATCTCGATGATGTCCGTGACGTTCCCCTTCCTCTCCTTCCATTCTTTGACCGTCATTTTCCAGGCCGTGCCCGGGATGTCAGTGATCTGTTTGATGTCCTGCCCGCTGGCAAGCCTCTTGGCAATTTCGACAGTCTGTGTTTCTCCCATGCCATAGACCAGTATGTCGGCGGGAGCATCGGCCAGTATAGACTTGCGCACTCTGTCCGTCTGGAAGTCGTAGTGAGCGAACCGTCGCAGTGAGGCCTCAACTCCTCCGAGGAGGATAGTGGTGTCGTGATAGGCCTGACGTATGCGGTTTGTGTATACGATGCTTGCCCGATCTGGTCGAAGGCCGGGTCTGCCTCCGGGTGCGTACACGTCCTTCTTCCGGGGTTTGAGGGACGGGGTATAATTTGCCACCATGGAATCCGTGTTCCCAGCGGTCACTGCGAAGAAGAGACGGGGTTTGCCAAGTTTTGTGAAGTCGTCTACCGTGTCCCAGTTGGGCTGGGCGATAATGCCTACATGAAAACCTGCGTCTTCCAGTACACGCCCGATGAGGGCCGCACCGAATCCGGGGTGGTCCACGTATGCGTCACCGGTGACTATGATGATGTCCAGCTGTTCCCATCCACGGTGTGTGGCTTCCCGGAGGTCCATAGGGAGTGGATGCATGTGGTTGTTCACGTTATGGTGTTCTATTTTGTTGCTCATGGTCTCTCACAACGATATTGCCATT
>CAYRGB010000041.1:0-5204 GCA_964423715.1 uncultured Methanosarcinales archaeon
ACGATGCCTGTGGTGGAAAGGAGCATTTCCTGTCGTTCGAGGATGTGGATAAGGATATACTGATCGGGTTCCTGCGCCTGCGGTTCCCCTATTCACCCCACCGCCCTGAACTGCGATCGGCTGCGCTGGTACGGGAGTTGCATGTGTATGGTTCCATGGTGCCGGTGGGCAAGGATGCAGAAGCAGGTGACTGGCAACACCGGGGATATGGCGCCGAGTTGCTGGAATGTGCCGAAAGAATGGCAAAGAATGCGGATTATTTGAAGCTGTCCATCATCAGCGGTATCGGTGTGCGGGAATACTACCGCAGGTTCGGTTACCGTTTGGATGGGGTTTATATGTCTAAGGATCTCTGAGCGGCTATCTGCCTGATCAACCCGACCCTATCTGCGATGCGCTGGCAATGGTGATGATGATCTGCATCATAAGCGAAGTTATCTGGAAGAAGGACTGCTAACAATGCCCACTGTTTTGCATCATATCTCTTCATATGCACAAGATCATTGATATACATCTCTGTTTCGTCAGGCAGAGTGCTGGGCGCTCCGGTTTCAGATCGTGTTGTTTCCATCATTTGTCTAAGTCATCAACAACGATGTTGGTCCTATCCTCATCAAGGTCAGATTCGATCAATTTCCCCTGATTGGATATGATCACACCTCCTTCAATATTGGAGAGTAACCTCAGGTCACGGAGTGCTTCTCTAAGTTCTTCACAAAGCAACATATATAACTACCTAATAATCCTCTAACGGCTATCTCACGATAGTCTGTCGAAAACCGTTTATGTGTATTCAAATATTACTTCAATACTCTTATAGCTTGTACATATATATACTTTTTATCCAATGTTATTTATTATGTTTGGGTCTGGTGATGGAAACACTTATCTATAGCAATAGCCAGATGTCATGTTAATGTTTTTGATGGTGTTGAAATAATGTTCGATGGTTCAGAAGATAAGGAGATTCTGAAGGTCCTTCAGGAGATCAACAGTAAGATGGATAGGTTGCTTGTGCAGAATCCACCTGAAATTGGTAGAGGCGATACTCTCCTTGAATCCCTTGATGTGATGACCCTCCTGTCGCTGCCTGGCCATCTGCGCACCACGGCGACTGCATTATTAGAGCTTAACTCTGCAACTGCCGAGGAACTTGCAAAGAAAACACATAAGGAACGCGCGGTGGAGAGCAGTTACCTCAACCAGCTGGTCCGTATGGGCTATGTATCAAAGTTGCGCAAGGGACGGAAAGTATATTTCATCATCGGTGAAGGTCTGAATCGTTAAAAAGTATCGGTACTGCCTGTGCATACTTGCTATTTCACATGGGCACACGGGAGTAGATTCTCTATTCCTTTTGTATATTATCAGTTTTCGCCAACTATAATATGGCCCTCATTTATATTCATCAGTTACATTAATGTTCATGATAATAATTAATGTATATCATACTGTTCATGGTGACATGTATCATGTTAGAGCACTCGGTATTATATTGGAATATACACCCACAAAATGGTATCAGAATCTGGTAAATTGTGGTCATTTTTATAATTAAAAAAACCTTTTAGCTTCTGTTTAGGGGTAGGGCATGAGGATAGTTATATGAGTCTGGTACTTGCAACTCATTCGTCGAAAGGTGGGACTGGTAAGACAAGCATTGCGATCAATCTTGCTTGCGCCTATGCGCTCTCGGGCAAGAATGTATGCCTTCTGGACATGGATATGAAGGCGCCCAGTTCATTCAACAACATGTTTCCCCATCCCGAGCGCTGGCTTAATGATGTCCTTAATGGGGAATGTAGCATCAAGGACGTGGTCGTGGATGCCTCTAAAGAGGTCGCTTCTGAGGGGAAACTCTACGTTGGTTATTCCAATCCCAACATCGGTGCTATCCGCGCCATGTCTGGAAAGGACCGGAAATGGCAGGCAAGGGCGCTAAAGTTCTTAATGATCGCTAGAACGGAATTGATCCACTCTGGCATCGATGTTATACTGCTGGACACGACGCCAGGTGTGGATTTCATATCGGTGAACTCCATTGCTGCATCGGATTATGTGTTGATGGTGGTCAAACCCGGGCACTGCAACCTGCAGGGTATGCGGCAGGTTATCGATGGGGTGTATAACTTATTGGGAAAGAAGTATGGTGTCGTTGAGAACATGTGTCATGATGGTCAGTTATCCTTGT
Organism: uncultured Methanosarcinales archaeon; assembly: GCA_964423715.1. GTDB lineage: Archaea > Halobacteriota > Methanosarcinia > Methanosarcinales > Methanosarcinaceae > JAIOTO01. The sequence goes on from CAYRGB010000041.1 coordinate 2,192, forward strand.
GTTGTAGTAAAATAGGAAATTCTTCTATGATATCTATCCCATGTGCGTGTGATGTATCTATCAATGGCAATAGCGAGGTGTTCGTTCTCACAAGGCTCCAGCATATATTCTCCACATCGATCTTCGATATAAGGGATACGATCAGTTATATGCTGGAAACGTCCTGAAACGTCCATCATTCATTCATTCATTCATTCATTTTCTTTTCTATTTCGAGGATATCCTTTACGTCTTTCTTGACATACCAGAAGTTCGCCCATCTCAGCATCCTTGACATTCTCTCTGACCGGATTAGATTCAGAGGATCTATTATGGAGGGCGAGGATGATGAGGAATATCGGGATGGTGGCAGATGGGGCAAGAACTGTCCGTTTTGCAGGATATATGAAGTACGCCGACCGGAAGTTGTCAGAGGGCAGGCCCATCAGGATGATGACTGCAGTACTTCCTGCCGTATGGTCAGATCGGGCGGCGAGCAGTGATGTGAGAAAGAGGAACACAAACGTGTGTACGCTGGTGTAGCGCGACGTTTGTGGATACAGGTGGTAATATGCAACAAAGAGTATCAGGATCACTATATAGAACCAGTGGTAACAGTTTTATTGTTCGATGTTGGTGAGATACCATGCCACAACCAGGAATGATTATGGCAGTGCTGCTTCCCTTTCCGTCCTGATGATGCAGAGCCGGTCACAAAGGATGAGGGTGCCAGAAGGAGGGGGTCTCCATCATTGTGACGGTGGAGCTACCCGAATAATTGCTGTTCGTCAGCAGATATGTCAGGATCCCACTGAATGTTATGAACGGTACCCAGTAAGGGCCGAGCAGTATACCATTCAGTACACTGAACACCAGTGTGGAACTGATCCTTACGTCCTCGTAACCAATGATGCTGATATCGGGCAACCAGCTGGAAAAGTATGTGAGAATGAAGGCTGTTATCAGGTACACATTCATTACATTTGGATGTTTCATGAAAAGGCATGTATATCAATTAGCACATATTTGCGTTTGACTGCACTTCATATGTACGATTTCACCATTCTGTCCATCAGAAGTGATATATACCTTCATATCAATTGACGGATTTGATAACTATGATGTTGATCGGAGAAGCACTAATAGGCGAGGATCCAGAACTCGCACACGTTGATCTTATGATAGGGGATAAGGAGGGTCCTGTAGGGCAGGCGTTCGCAACAGGTATGACGCAGCTCTCAGCAGGTCACACACCTCTCTTATCCGTGATTCGCCCGAATCTGCCTACGAAACCATCTACACTGATCGTACCCAAGGTTACGATAAAGAATATGGACCAGGCTGCGCAGATATTTGGTCCTGCACAGGCCGCGGTCGGTAAGGCGGTTGCTGATGCCGTGGAAGAAGGTATTCTTGCAGCAGACAAGGCTGAAGACCTTGTTATTGTGGCGAGTGTGTTCATTCACCCACAGGCCGTTGATTACAATCGTATATACAGATACAACTATGGAGCTACCAAACTGGCGCTGAAGCGCGCGCTTGGGAGTTTCCCGGACATTAACACGGTGTTGGAGGAGAAGGACAAAGCAACTCATGCGATCATGGGATTCAAGGTGTCAAGGCTATGGGATGCACCATATCTGCAGGTAGCACTGGATAACCCAAATCTGGCTGTCATCACCAATGTAGTCAAGCAGCTCCCCAATAGCGATCACCTTATACTGGAAGCAGGCACTCCTCTTATCAAACGGTATGGTATGGATGTTATCTCAAAGCTTCGTGAGATCAAGCCTGATGCGTTCATCGTTGCAGACCTGAAGACCCTTGACACCGGCAATCTTGAGGCACGCATGGTGTCGGATGCGACCGGCGATGCCATTGTGATCTCTGCCCTGGCTCCAATTGCAACATTGAACAAGGCCATTGCCGAGGCTCACAAGACCGGCATCTATGCTGTCATGGATACATTGAACCAGCCGGACCCTGTATCTGTGCTCGAACAGCTGGATGAGTTGCCGGATGTGGTGGAGTTGCACCGTGCCATCGATATCGAGGACACTGCTTATGCATGGGGTAGCATTGATGGCATCAAGGAGATCGCTGAGAAACGTTCCACGAAGATACTGGTGGCTGTGGCTGGTGGTGTCCGTGTGAACACGGTGCCTGATGCTCTCAAGGCAGGTGCCGATATCCTGGTGGTCGGACGTGCGATCACCAATTCCAAGAACATCAAACAGGCGGCAGAGCAGATCCTCGAGGGTATAGACCAGCCGGAGATCGACCAGTTCAGGGTCATGACCGATTTCTGAAACGTGTGATCATCTCACATGTTCCTTTCTATTTTTCAGGAGGTTTCAATTTGAGCTCACCATTGATCGTTGTGAATTTCAAGACATATCTTCAGGGCACAGGAGAAGGCGCTGTAGATATCGCTCGCGCATGTCGGGATGTGGGTGCATCATCAGGGTTGACCATCGGGGTCGCGCCCCAACTGTGCGATGTTTTCCGTGTGGCATCCCAGGTGGACGTGCCGGTATACTCCCAGCACGTGGATGGTGTTGGTTCAGGCAGTTTTACCGGTCATGCGTTCGCCAGGTGCGTCAGGGATGCAGGTGCCTGTGGGACACTGATCAACCATTCCGAGCGTCGGCTGCGCCTTGCGGATATCGATGCGTCCATACAGGCCTCGAAGGAGGTCGGGCTAAGCACCATCGTGTGCACGAACAATGTGGCTACCACAGCAGCAGCAGCAGCCCTTGGTCCGGATTATGTGGCAGTGGAACCTCCTGAACTGATCGGTTCCGGTATTCCTGTATCAAAGGCAGATCCTGATGTGGTGAGGGGTTCAGTGGCCGCGGTCGGGAGGATCGATCCGGATGTGAAGGTCCTCTGCGGCGCAGGTATCTCAAAAGGAGAAGACCTGAAGGCTGCAATGGAACTTGGTTCAGTGGGAGTACTGCTGGCTTCGGGGGTCGTGAAGGCAGAGGATCCGATAGCTGCACTGGAAGACCTTGTCAGCCTGATCAGGTGAATT
>CAYRGB010000041.1:5214-8416 GCA_964423715.1 uncultured Methanosarcinales archaeon
TACCAGTTTTGAACATCACAGGTTCATCCATCCGATGAACAGGAACAGGACCGCCAGTCCTAGTTTCAATCCCATGGATAGTTCAACGTTGAAACGACGGATGACCATGTTCGAGATGCCTATGGGTGGTGGTGATATCAGCAGGGCTGCCAGGAACAGTGGGATACCGGCAAGGAAATTCTTCTCGATCAGTATCAGGTAAATACCCTGTATTCCCAGATAGATGCCGAATAGGGCGACAAACAACAGACCCATCTTGTAAAAACGCAGGTATTTCACGATGTTTTGAGTAGGCAATTTGCTGCTTGGTCCTATTCCTTTATTTTTCAAATGATCACTTCCATATTAAAATATGCATTTTCACTCTGTCCCCATTGCATAAATAATAACCACACTCATCGTATCCTGCATCCCAGTCGCCGGAGCATTTCCTCAACATCACTCTGTACATCACCGGGTTGTAGATCTCCTATTATTCGGATGCGGAATGTCACACTTATACGGTCGCTGTCCTGCAGGCCAGTGTAGGTGTCCACTATGTCTACAGAGATGACCCTCTCGTCCATATCGATGATCTCCCTGAACATATCAGGGTCTGATTCGTTAGGGATGAGCGCCGAGATGTCACGTTGGCAATGCTTGAGTACTTTTCTTTTCCAGTGGATAAGCTCGCTATCGGAGAGCAACTGAACGTTTTCTATAAGAAGGACGGTCGTGCTGCTGCCTTCTGTGAGGCTAACGGTTCGGAGCGTGACCTTCTCGATAATTCCCACATGGGTCACACCTGAGTATATATGACATATTCCCCGCTCTTTGCCTATGGAATGGATCAGTTCTTCGAACTCGGCGATCTTGGAATTGATGAGCTTGTCGGAGCGGCGCAGTGCAGAGTGCGTATCCCCAAAATGAGCGGCGGCATCCTTCATGTTCTGGCAGAACTCACCGGTCTCATGGTTGCGTACCATGGACGATACCTGCTCACATTCCTTCAGGAAAGCATCATGCACCTTGAGGACTTCGGGGTTCTCCATCTGGATAAGTGCATAGAGATAAGGGTTCTGGCCCAGGATCCGGCCCACGAAGTCCAGCATGATCTCATAGACCGGGCTCATGAAACGCCTGGAACTCTTCACATCGAAATCGAGTTTCTGCAGGGTGGAACCTATAGTGATGTATGCAAAATGAGTAAGTCCCTGTACCACGGATACGAATTTGTCATGCTCGGCAGGGTCGATGATCTCGAGATGTGCTCCATTATCCTCCAAAAGGGAATGGATCCGGTCGAACCATCTCTCGCACCGTCTCTCCACAGGGCTCAGGATCACGATCTGTCCATGCAGTGAAGGGATGGATGGACCGAACATGGGATGGGTGCCGATGATCTCCACATCCGCGGGTGCATATCGTTGCATGGCCTCCACGGGTCCTTTCTTGAGGGAGGTCAGGTCCATCAGCAGGCTACCGGTCTTCATTCCGGGTGCTACCTGCCTTATCACATCGGTGGTGATGTCAATGGGTACTGAGATGATCACGATGTCACTGTCAGCGACGGCACTGTCCAGATCAGCTGCGAAATACACTCCAAGCCTCTCGGCCACGTCCACACGGTGACTGTGCCCCCATACGGTTACTTCATATCCATGTTCCTTGAAGAAGGTGGCGAACCATTGTCCCATCTCTCCGGTACCACCGATGATGAGGACTTTCATGATCGGAGTGCCTCCAGGACAGCATTCTTCATGATATTAACAGGAGGCTCTACCCCGTTCCATATCCGAAATGCCTCAGCTCCCTGGTGCACCAGCATCATGACACCGTTGATCCCGGTCGCGCCCGCCGCCTCTGCCTCCCTGAGTAGCTGAGTGCGCAGTGGATTATACACGATATCGAACACTGTAAGATCCGGATGCATCTGCTCACGTCTGGCAATGCTGGACGATGTTGCGGGATACATTCCCACGCTGGTGGCATTGACGAGTACGTCTGCATGTCCTATCAGTTCGTCGAGCCGTTCTGTTCCGAATCCTCTGACCCCGATCGCTGATGCCAGTTCTACAGCACGTTGTTCGGTACGGTTTGCGATCATTACTTCTGCTCCATGTTCGTGGAATTGGAACCCTATGGCTCGGGCAGCCCCCCCTGCTCCAACGATGAGAACTCGTAGGCCATCGATATCCACGCCGGCATCTGCCAGTGCCCGCTGGGCTCCGATACCGTCGGTATTGTAGCCACATATCCCGTTATTCAGGTTGATGGTATTGACGGCTCCGATACTGGATGCCAGGGGATCTGCATCCACGATATTCAAAGCTTCCTGTTTCAGGGGTACCGTGATGTTCAGTCCCCCGAACCCCAGTGCCTTAGCACCCAGAATGGCGTCCTCCAGGGAAGTGGTATCCACCCTGAATGCATGATACACACATTCCATGCCAAGTTCCTTGAACGCTGCATTGTGCATGGCAGGGGACATGGAATGTTCAATGGGGTTTCCCAGAACACCGAAGACGGTTTTTATAGGATCATCCCCATGGCCTGTCGTAACTGGTCCACTCTCAGCTGTCCGGGAGCCACGCTCTGGTCAACAGCGCCGTAGGTGAGGACTGAGCCATAACACGGTGCGATGATGCGTGTATGGCTCCCCATCGTTCCCATGGATATGGTGGACACCGGCCCGGTAGCGTCCAGTGTTACCTGCAACAGGTCGAGCACATCCTGTGGAGACTGGGGCATAACTGCCAGTTTTGCGATATCTGCACCTGCCTCGAATGAGTTATTAAGGATATCTTTCATCTGCTTTTGTGAAGGGGTATATGAAAACTCATGTGAGGAAATAATGACAGTGGTGTTGTGTTCCCTGGCAATGCGAATAAGTTGCTCTCTCATGTCCCTGTCGGTGGAGAATTCGATATCCACGGCATCGACCAGGGGGATGATCCCTGCTAGCAGGGTGATCCGGTCCTTTTCTGTCCCTGCCCACTGACCCCCGTCATTTTGTAATCGATTGGTTGCAATACACGGAAGGTGCGTTACCTGGCGTAGCTGAGAAATGATCTGCCGTGCATCGGGTAATGTCCGCACATCCAGCAGGTCCAGCCGCATCTCCAGTATATCAGCACCCGCGATTTCAGCTGTGTTTGCCAGAGTTATCGGATCAGCGGCGATGGATGCCACAATGGCTGCCCGGTTGTCCAGGGCGATGTCT
>CAYRGB010000042.1:0-8157 GCA_964423715.1 uncultured Methanosarcinales archaeon
TGTTGAAGGGGGAATCGCCTGCATCCGGCGTGCAGAGGAGACCGGTTCACGATTGACGGTGATACCTGGCATCGAGATCACGTCCTCAGAGGGGCACATCCTTGTTCTTGGGATCACGAAGAACATCGAACCGGGCATGACACCGCAGCAGACCATCGAGAAAGCGCATCAGATGGGTGGTCTCGTAATTATTCCTCATCCTTTCAAGGTCACATCTCATGGTATAGGATACGTTGATGGTCTCGATGTTGATGCGGTAGAGGTGTTAAACTCACGCTGCATTACCATGGACCCCAATAGGAAAGCACAAAAAGCAGCAACTGAGCTGCACCTTCCTCAGGTCGGCGGCAGTGATGCGCATGAGGCACGGATGGTGGGTTGCGCCTTCACCGATATCGATGCGGCCGAGAACACACTGGATTCAGTGCTTGATGCTATACGCAAAGGACATGTCTCTGCAGGAGGAAAGCTGACCCCGATGCGTTTCGTGGTCAAGCAGATGATCAAGGGCGCAGCAAAGAAGATCAAAAGAGGCCTGCGGATATGATGACCGATCAATCCAGGTATTCCTCATTGAACATTTTCACACTGAGCAGGAAGGCCGATACGATCAGGGGTCCTACCACGATCCCGATGAGACCGAACAGGTAGATCCCTACAAAGATCCCGAGCAGGGATATGAAGGGATGCATTGCTCCCACTTTCTTCTGTATGAACGGTCGCAGGAAATTATCGACATTACTGATGATGATCCCCGCTATCAGGATGATGATGCCTGCCCTGTAGTCCTGTTGTATCAACTGTATGGCTACTGCAGGAACCCATACCAGAGGTGTACCCACCACAGGAAGGAACGAAAGGATTGCCGTAATGAAACCCCATAGCAGAGCACCTTCGATGCCCACGATATAGAAAGTAAATGCCAGCAGGCTACTCTGGATCAATGCAATGAGCAGGGAGGAGATTATGGTGGAATGGATGACATTCTTCATCTCACGCATCAGTAACTCTGTATTCTCGCTGCTGAAAGGAATGAACTGTGAGATCCTCTGCCTGAGCTCGATATCATCTGAGGTAAGGAGATAGTAAAGCAAGAATACCATGATCATAAGCCCTATCACCTGGCTGCCAGCGTTCTGTATTATACTCAGTAGCATCTTACTCACGAACGAGCTGATCAGCGACACCAGTTCTACGATCTTCTCTTCAAGGTTGATGGATGGCACAACGTCCTCGATCTTATCAGCATATTGCAGGATGAGGTCAAGGTTCGATGTGATGGCATCGATGGCATCCTGTGTCTGACTGACGATGGTCACGAATAGGAAATAAAGGGGGATGAGTACCAGGATCACTGACAGGGAGATCACACCAAGAGCAGCAATATCCTTGCGGATTTTTCCTCGTTCAACAAGGACACCATACACTGGTTTGAAGATCACATACAGTATGAATGCCGCAAAGAAAGCTTCTATGTGGGGTATAAGTGCATAGCTAAGGACGACTGCCATTATTGTGATGCATAGAAGAGCGAGCGCCATCCGGGTGTTTCGATTGCGTATCATCGGTATCAGTTCAGTGTTGCTGTATGGGAATATATATATTTGAGTGAGGATATAAGTTTGTCCAGTTAGATATGGTCTCGACGATCACATCTTGATCCTGCCAATGTCGATATATTCAATACCATCTCGACCATTGACCGCAAAGAGCATCCGTTTTCGTACACTGTTAGCAAGGCGTATTGCCCTGGACATCACAGGGAGGGTAAACTCATGGTCTTCGGCAATGGAATGAATGAGGTGTTCAGAGTGTGGAATTTTTGACGGGGACTGGACATGACCATAGACGCGAAAATGTGTCCCGAACTTGAAACCTGTTTTTGCCACCAGTTTGCGTTTTCTGATATCCTCATATACATTGTACTTCTGCATGAATTCCGGTTCGATCTCGGAAGCCTTTCTAATGAAATCTTCAAAATCCACCAGCTTCCCGATGCGGTCCGACACCTCAAGGATGTTATTTTTCATCAGGAAGCCACCCTCTATCAGGGAGAGTTGCAGGTGCTCGTTGTCCAGCAGTTTTCCGTATAGTCCATTTTCATACAGGATATGTGATGGTTCACCATCCCATACCACGACCCTGTCTTCCAGAAATGTCGCGTTGGTATGGATATTCGGATATATTGTTTCCATTGCACCCTGTGGATCGGTCCTTGCTACTTCATAATATGTGATATCACTCTCTTCGTCCACCACTGCCAGTATCATCTGCTTTCTGACATTCTCCGCAGCGTTGAGATAGTGTAGCAATTCCTCAAGTGGTAATGATACCCTTTCGGACTGTACATGAACAAAACTCCTGGCAGGGGTCTTACCCGGATGTCCGCCTCGTGGATATACTCGCAGATCGGTGACGGAGGACTGGACGTAGAATCCGCGCTCTCGCAGGTCCCGATACACGATATACTTCAGTTCGAAGTATTTCTGACGCATGGATGATATCTTGAAAAGACTGGCAAAATCCAGTATCTGTCCGTCCAGTTCGACCTCAAGCTTATTGCGGGACAGGAGATATGCCGCTTCTACCAGTGCCAGTTCAAGACCATCTTTCTTAGGGCGTCCGTAATATCCGGTATTATATAGTTCGTTCATGGCCTGCTTATCGGCACGGACCCTGTCATTGATCAATTTACCTATCAAATCATTTCACCCTGTAAAGCTTGCAGGTTATAAGTACGGATTAAAGCGAAGCATATGGTATCCAAACCACTTATATATATATATATATGAGTGTATAGCACCCGTTCATAACGATTCAATGACCACGAAATCATCAGGTTTCAGGATGACCTTGTTGATATTGTGCCATGCGACGAGCATTGGTGAACATCCCGTATCAGAAGGCATGAAATAAATACCGAAGTCATCATATTCCATGATCGTTCCTACCCCGTATTTATAAGGTTCCATCTCGATCATAACCTCTTCACCAACGAATTTATCGAATACTTTCAATTCCATGGATCGATGCTCCCGATGTTATCAAACTATGAGATACACAACTAATTATAATTATCTTGTGCACATGTGAGCATCCCGCTCATCGGTGGTCGATGATAAAATCAACGAACGATGTTGAGAACTCCCTATACGACACGGCTTCCAGATGTGCGTACGATCCCATCGTATTACCTATTGTCAGACCGTCCCACCCATCATGTATCCCAACACCTCGGGAAAGCTTGATGGAGAACTTTGCATCGGATGGCAGATCGGTGATCTCTGAATGATGGAACTCGTGTCCTTTGAACGAGTTACCTGCCCTGCCTATAATGGAATCGTGGGCAAGACTGCCATTGTTGTAGCTCACAACCCGGGTATGCCCCATCAGGGTATGGCCGGGCAGTGCTCCCACCATGTCATGAGTGGCCTCAGGCATCTTTGCCATATGATATGTTCCTTTACCCTTTATGCCCGTGGTCAGTTTCCGTGTAAGGTACATCAATCCTCCGCATTCGGCATAAATCGGGAGGCTGTTGTGTGATGCTTCAAGGATATCCGCCCGCATGGTCTCGTTAGCTTCCAGTTCGGAGGCAAATAGCTCCGGGTATCCGCCACCAAGATACAGTCCGTCCACGTCCGGAAGATGCTTGTCATGAATGGGACTGAAATACGCGATCCTGGCACCGGCCATTTCGAGGAGTTCGATGTTGTTATGGTAATAGAAGTTGAAAGCTTCATCAAGTGCGATCCCTATGGTCGGAGGTTCGGTGGCCAGATGCCTGGGGACGAACGCGGTTTTTTCTGGTCGTTGCAGGGGAGAGGCACTGTTTGCCATATGTATAATGTGATCCACATCCACACCGTTCTTTACATTGTGTGCGATGGCGTCGATCCGTTGGTCCAGGTCATCGATACGCCCGCGTCCTTCCAGTACCGGCACAAGCCCCAGGTGGCGCATGGATATCTGCATGGAATTATCCCGCAGTATGATGCCCAGTACCGGTATGCTCGTATAATACTCTATTGCCTCCCTGGCCTTGTCCGCATGTCTGGGACTACCGATATTGTTCAATATCACACCTGCAATATCGATGTCCGGACCAAAGGAGCAGTAGCCTTTGACAATGGCAGCGGCCGAGCGGGTGATACTACGAGCATTGATGACAAGTATTACCGGACACTGCAGTATCCTGGCGATCTGGGCGGTGCTTCCCATATCACTGAGACTATCGAATCCCTCGTATAGCCCGCGTACTCCCTCAATAACAGCAATATCCACACCTCCATCCGCCTCACAGCCATGAGTGAACACATCCCGCACTCCCTCCTCATCCATCAAATAACCGTCAATGTTGCGTGCCCGTCGTCCGGTAATCTCGGAATGATAACTGGGATCGATGTAATCCAGTCCGATCTTGAACGGCTGTACACGATACCCAAGGGATGTGAGTACAGAGAGGAGTCCTGCAGTGATGGTGGTCTTGCCGGATGATGATCGGTCTGCGGAGATCAGCACCCGGGGAATATTCAGCATGCTAACAGTATCGTTTGGTGGTGTCATACGAACATTTCATATTAGCGTATCAGTTCACGGAGACGTTCATCGCTCAGGGCTTCTGGAAGGACCGATCGGTCCCTGTGCATGATCGTGCTGGCAAGATCGCGGTAGACCTGGGCAATATAAGAGTCAGGTGCCTTTTCCATGACAGAATACCCGTCGCGTTCACAGTCCTGGACGATCTGTTCCTTTGGAATAAAGGCGATCAGGTCACTTCCGATCTCCTCTGCGAATTTGCTGACGATCTCCTCCTCCCGACTGACCTTGCGGGAATTGCAGATAATACCACTAAGATGAATGTTGATCCTTGCAAGTCCCCGGCAGATATTGTTTGCAGCATAGAGTGGCATATATTCACCTGATGTCAGGACATAGGCCTCCTTGACCATTCCTTTCCGTATAGGTGCCATGAAGCCTCCACAGACAATGTCACCAGGAACATCATATATGATCAGGTCCATCTCTTTGATCAACCTGGAGATCTCCCTGAGCTTCTTGATAGCTACGATGATGCCTCGCCCGGCACATCCGATACCAGGTTCCGGACCTCCGACCTCTACACAACGCACTCCGTTGTAACCTTTAAAGACCACATCATCCTCGGTAACATCCACGCCGCCACGTAACAGGTCCAGGATCGTAGGGATCCGTTTTCCTCCAAGGAGCGTGATGGACGAATCGCTCTTTGGATCACACCCGATGATCATGACCCTGTACCCTTTATCGGCACAGGCAGCAGCGATGTTCGACGAGGTGCTTGATTTTCCGATACCGCCCTTTCCATAGATGGCTATTCGTTTTGGTTCTTTCATCTACAACGCCCCCTCACAATGATCCTTTTGCGATTTCCCGTAACGTGGCACCGAACTCTGATTCCACAATGTGGTTCACGCCAAGTGTTTTGGGATGCAGATCGATCTCCACTAACACATGTTCATATCCCATGTCCTTCAGCGGGATGACCTGACGGGGTCCGTTAGTGATGGAGATCAGTTCCATGCTCGCTAGTTTGTCCATGGGTATGGCATGGGGGACCCCGGATATCACTGCAAAATCGAAGTCACTGTATTTCTCCTCGATCAGTTGGCTGACCTTCCCGCCAGTGACGGGGTATTCATCCATACCACCAATGATCTCATGGATGGGGATGTTCTTGTCGTTAAGGTCGTTCATGATGCATTCACCATGGTGGCGTACCCGTGGCAGGCCTAGGGATGGATCGATATTCGCCATGTTCACAAGATTGTCCTTTTTTCCCATCTGTGCAGAGACCTCGTTGAGCGCCACGATTATGTCAGCGAACATGTAACCGGTCTCTTTTTTGGCATTCATGATCACCAGGCCGCGTTTATCCTCTTTGAGAAGTTCTATGATCCGTTTTGCGACCGTGAACTTCACATCCCCGCGTGAGGGTTCAATGTATTCACGGCTGGCGGCACCATGGCGTTTCTCGACATTTGTGGCCTCTTCCAGCAGGAACTTCTGTCGATCGAACTCATCCCGGTCAATGATCGCGGCGTCCAGTGCGGATTCAAGTGTAAAAATCACGCCCTTTGTATTGTCCCGGTATCCTGCATGGACTTCCACATCAATGACCGGCACATCCAGGTCGGCTTCCATTACGGCTTCCCGTAACTCTTCTCCGATAATCATACTGACACAGGTCCCTACGATCCCAATGAGTTCGGGTTTGAACATCTCGTTTACCTTTTTCAGCATGGAAACCAGTGCGTCATGTCCACCAAATACGAATCCGTTCTCATCAAGGGCTGTTGTAACGACATGTATGCCGTCTTCTTCCAGCAATCGTGCATGTTTGAAGGAACATCCGGGTGGTCCGTGCATTATGGCAACATCAACATTGAGATCCCTGAGCGTGTACAGGGCCGCAACTATGGAGCTTGGGCGTGGATGTATGATATTGATCTCTTTTTCGGCCATAATGATCCTTTTGTTTATCTAAAACATTTTACACATGATATGATCACGTCCGCGGGTTCGGTCCTCTCCAAGGCCATTGACAGTCCCTCCTGAAGCGACCCCGCGTAGTATGTATTATCGTATTTTATCCCCTGCATCCGCCTACCAACAAGCACCAAGGAATCGATATCCTATATGTGCCGCTCAAGCAGGTCCACAACGCCCGTAGGTGGCAGCCCTTCACAGACCTGGGATGCGTCCTCCCCAATCACCAGGCAAACCTGTATGTTATTGGAAGCGCATAACACGCATGCCTGCTCGAGCGCTCTCTCAGAGGATCGTATATCCATTCCGGAATTGGAATTATCTATCAGTATACGACCATCAAGGTCCTGTTGCCGCCCTCTTCCTGTAAGACCAACAAACCCGGAAAGAGTGGATCTGATCATATCGTTCCCGATCCCCATATGGTCAGCGACACCAACGGCTGCTGCAATAGCAGTGGTATAGGATGCCACATCGTAGCCATCTCGCATTGCTAAGGTGAAATCGTTATTGTTTGTTTCGATCATCAGGGTGTGGTCATCCAGATGGACGTTAATGTCCGCTGCAAGGTGCGGTGAATCGCTGAAACTGATCACTTTCACATTCCTCCGGTCGGCACGGTGGAGGGCTTTTTCAGCTTTGGTGTTGATGATCAGTGTGATCCCGGTTTTTGCGTGGTCGATCATCTGTATCTTGGCATCACTGGCCCATACGGTATCGCTTGCTATCCGATAATCAGGGGAAAGTGTGGTGATCACGCCAATATCAGCGTAGCCTGTGCCACCCAAGGATTCCTCGAAGATGTACACACTGGGTCGGACGTGTGCATCCTGTACTTCATGGATCGCAGCCAAGATACTGCCTGGGGCGATGCTCAGACCAGTATGGATCTGTTTGCAGTCCCCTTTATCCCAGTATTCCAATCCGCGTGAGGTATGCAGTACCACGCTCATCGTCCGAGACAGGATGTCGGCCAGGATCGATGCGGTACTTGTCTTAGCCTTTGAACCAGTGATCTCTATGACCGTGGCTCCGTCAATGACCCCGCTCTCGGCCAGGATCATTCCTGTAACGAGGTGATGTGATATGACCGGAATTCCCATTCCATAAGCTTCCTGCAGCAGGATATTGGCCGGGTCAAGATGCACAGGTACGACCAAGGCATCCGTTTCTCGCAGGGGAACTGCATCCCTGGAAGCGGCAATGCCTCTTTGCCGCAAATCGGCAAGGTCTTGCTCATCCACCGTACCATAGACGTCCACAGCGGACACGGTATGACCAAGTTTTGCCAGCTCTTGTGAGATGAACAGTCCACCGTGGGTCAGGTCGAGTACGACGTAGCGCTCAGGGACAGCACTCATAGTCGGATCACAGTACTTCTTCTGCCCTGTTGAATACAAGGTCTGCCAGGAAAGGATGGTCGCCAAGGGGTTTCCCATACATGATGGGTATCTGCTTGCCATCCAGTTTGATGGAACCTTTGTTCGTCTCTGGATCGAGTTTCAGTATCTTAGGGATATCTTCTGTAATATGGACCCCTGAAGCCAAGAACACAGGCACAGCAGCGATCTTTGTTACACCGGTACCTTCGAATGCCATCAGTGCTTCATCCACGCTGGGTCCACAGTT
>CAYRGB010000043.1:0-7671 GCA_964423715.1 uncultured Methanosarcinales archaeon
ACGGCTGATCACACTTTTTTTGATATTGCACTGTATCCAATGAGGAACAGCAGGAACACTGCAAACACATTCTTAACTTCATGCGGGATCAGTTCACTTGCTGAACCCACAATGGACGTTGCTTCAATGCCCAGTCTCAAATAGATATAGTCCAGCAACAGACCAAAGAACATGGCAAAAATGGCAATGACCGCAAGATAGATCGCTGTGAACGTTTTTCCAAGAAACTTCCCCACAACAGCAATAGTTGCCATATTTGTTGCAGGGCCTGCAAGCAGGAACACGAACGCTGTACCTGGACTCATTCCTTTTGCAACCAGGGCAGCAGCAAGGGGTGTAGAGCCAGTGGCACAGATATAGAGAGGGATACCGATGAAGAGCATGATGAGCATGGAACCGACACCCCCTCCAAGATACGAACTGATCAGGGTCTGTGGGATAGCATACGAGATCACGCCTGCAAGGAATATGCCAACAAGGACCCATTTTGAGATGTCCCCCAGCAGCTGGACATAGGCATACCTCATGCCAGCCATCAAACGGCCGGTGAATGAAGTATGTCCAGTCGAAGAGGGGGGGCATGAAGCACAACCACACGTATCAGAAGCCTGGTTGAGCATAGTTAGTTGATCACTCACGTCCTGTGATGTTTCATCATCATCCAGAACATTGCCCGCTATCCCTGCCGCAATGGCTGTGGTCAGGCTGGCAAGGGGACGAAAGAAGGTCATGATCGGATCAAGGAGCGCATAGGTTATGGCAATGGAATCCACTCCGGTTTGAGGTGTCGAGATCAGGAAGGACAAAGTTGCTCCTCTGTTTGCCCCCCCGCTGTTTCAGGGAGATGGCTGCAGGTATCACCCCACAGGAGCAGAGAGGGAGGGGGACGCCTAACAGAGATGCATTGATCACCGGACGTATCCTTCCTGCCGACTTCCCCAGATATTTCATCACCATCTCGTCCGGCACAAGAACGTGTAGCAGGCCCGCTATCCCGAACCCAAATATTAGATATGGGGCGGCTTCTAGGAATATATTCCATGATTCAATGAGGACACCCTGAATAATATCGTAAAGTATGGTGATAGAACCTGTCATTGAGACCATCCGAAGTTGAATGCCATGCTATAACCCTACAAAAACTAAGAATGTATGACAGTATTGCGAACAAGAATATATCTTTTCCGATTGGAACTATTCTGATCGTTGAAGATCTATGGACATTGGGAGGTAGAAGGATTCCCTGGAACTCAACCACCATTGAAAGATGGATGGTAGAGATATCAAAAAGGTATAAGTACAAATGGATATGCTGGACGAACAGATGCGTAGAAGCCATACACAGATCATATTTACAGGATATACGTGTGAGGAAAATATGAGCGGTTCAAAGAGAAAATAATGAAAGTCGAATACCAAACTATTATATGGGGTGGGGGTGAAAATTGTACATGTTGGAGGAGAACTTTTGCCAACGATGAAACACGACCAATGCTTTGAACTCATATTAACGATCCTTGTCTAATGATCAATTATCAGTATGGGAGGGATACAAATAAAAACAGTGATCAGGTTCTGTCTCTTCATCCTTATTATGGGGCTGTTCATGCAACCGGCCTTTGCTGATACTGCAGGATCCCGGATCCTTAATGGATCCGAGCTGAAAGCAGACAGTTCTCCCAAGATCCTTGTTTTGCATTCATATAATCCCACCTTTGAATGGTCCAATATGATCACAAAGAGTATTCGAGATACATTTGCTGGATCGAATTATTCAGAGGCAGAGATCTATCTTGAGTACATGGATGCGAAACGCCATCCAGAGAAAGAATATATTGACAGCCTTGCAGAAGTATACCGCCACAGGTACACTGACCCCGATGAATTTGACCTGATCATCTGCACGGACAACCATGCAATTGATTTTATTTGCTCAGATGATGGCATTGAGATCTTTCCGGGGGTTCCGATTGTGTTCTGTGGTGCCAATTCCTATGACTCCAAATGGAAAGAGAACAGACCGCTTCTGACAGGAATCGTGGAGACCATTGAACCAGCCGATACACTGAATACAATACTTAAGCTGCATCCCAACACAAAAAGGATACTGGTGGTAAGTGATCATCACACACTCACATCTCTGATCGTGACCGAATCTACGCGCAAAGAATTTGAACCTTATGCTGACAGAGTGCGGATCGATTATCTGGAAGATATGACCGCCAGCGAAATGCAACAGGAGGTTGCCAGCCTTTCCGAAGATACGATCGTTTTTTTACTGTTGTTCAACCATGATAAGGCAGGACAGGAGTTCACATTCCTCGAATCCATTAAACTGATATCAACGAGCTGCAAAGTGCCAGTGTATTCCGTATGGGATTTCTACCTGGGACACGGTATTGTTGGAGGTAAGTTACTATCTGGCGAGAATGAAGGAAAGGCTGCCTCCGAACTTGCCATACGTGTGCCGGACGGAGATAACATTTCAGAGATGCCTGTGATAACCAGCCTCGAGCACTCTTTCATATTTTGGACCATAAAGCAGCATTCATATTATGTGCCCAGGACAATGACAACGAAAGAGATACCGATCCCCCCAATGACCAGCCGGTCAGCCTTCCTCATCCGCAGTTCGAACAGGGAGGTCCGATACCTGCCCTGATAACAGCGGCTGTCCATTCCCATTGCGATCTCCTCTGCCAACCGCAACGAACCTGTGAGTACAGGGACGACCATTGACATCATACCCGGATAGAAGTTCCTGCGGATTCCCATACCCCGGGAAAGCTGGGCGTTCCGGACATCCCTGGCATGCATGAGTAAGACCGGCACAAAGAGGATGGACAGGGACATCATCGTTGCTATCTCAAAGGAAGTGACCCCCAGATACTTCAGGGGGAGAGGGCGGAGCAGATGTTCGATGCCATTTGTGAGCATTGAAGCCCGTGTGGTCGAGGTGAGTACAGATGCATACAGGATAAGTAGAATGAAACGACTGGTGACAAGTGCTCCCTTTGTCAGGCCCTCAACTGTGGGTTGCAGCCATCCTATAGTGAAGAGAGGTGTGCCCGATGTCAGGAAAAGCTGCACCATAAATATGAACGTGAAGAATAATAACATGGGCCTCAGTGACCTGATATGATGCCATATCCCGACCCTGTCCACAGGACAGAGAATGAGAAATAACAGAGCTACAGCACCGAAATGTAACACTGTCGCCGATCTGAAGATGAGGATACTGAGAGCCATGACCGCAAGGATCTTGGTGCGAGGGTCCAGCCGATGAATAAATGACGTCCCTGAGACATAGCTGAACATTATATCAGGCATTACCATGCCCCCTTCTACTCTTCAATGCCCTGCTGATCTGATCAAAGGCATCGTCCACAGAATGGACACTGTCGGATACATCGAGTCCGCACGAACGGAGGTGTCTCATCAACTGGGTCATCGCCGGCACCGGCGTGATCACTGATGCAAGATATTGAGCAGGTGCCCCTTCAAAAGCCACCCTCCCCGCTTTGAGGAGTATTATCCTGTCCACATAAGAGAGGATATCGTCAAGATCATGTGACACAACCACGACGCCCATCCCATTGGCTCGTATCCTATCCAGCGTACCAAGAATACCCCTCCTGTTCATGGCGTCCAGTCCTGATAACAGTTCATCCAATACCAGGTATGACGGAGAGAAGGCAAGAACGCCGGCCAGGGCCACAAGCCGCATCTGACCACCGCTCAGGTCAAAGGGCGAGGAGGAAAGAAGACGCACATCAAGACCAACCTCCTTACAGGTATTGTGTACGCATTCTTCAAGCTCGTTCCCACTGACACCGAAGTTAGATGGACCAAAAGCGATATCCTCGTAGACTGTCCTGCAGAACAGTTGCTTTGATGGATGCTGGAACAACATGCCGATCCGTTCCTTTACCCTCCTGTCCGTAGCGGTCATGCCGTCTACCCCAACCACCCCTGAATCCGGTCTGAGGAGACCATTGAAGTGTTTGACCAATGTGGATTTACCACAACCCACCTCTCCCACGATGCCAACGAAGTCTCCCTTGTGGATCGTGAGAGTGATGTCGTCGAGGACAGGAGCCTCACAGGAGCCTTTTTTGTATGCGAAACTCAGGTTTCTTATATCGATCGACATATCCCCTCCCCCATAGCAGATATCGAAGATAGGGAAATCTCACCTGACAACATACCTGCTTGTTTCAGTCTGCCTGCCAGTTCTATGAGGGGAGGTACATCCAGGCCAATGTTACCAAGAGTTGTGTTCTCGAACACGTCAGCCGGGTTGCCTTCGAAAACGATCCTGGCATCATCCATTACCACTACCCGATCCGCGTGGAAGATCTCATCCAACCTATGGGTCACATGGACGATTGCGATACCTTGTTGATGGAAGTGTTCAACAACCTGAAGCACCCTGGATCGTGAGGTAGTATCGAGCATGGAAGTGACCTCATCAAGGACGATACATTCAGGGTCCATGGAAAGAACGCCAGCAATCGCTGCATTTTGCATCTGTCCGCCGCTCATATCCAGGGGTGAGGAGTCACAAAAAGGGATGAGGTCCATTTCCTCGAGGATGCGATCCACACGCTGCCGGATCTCGGATTGGGAACATGCCAGGTTCTCAAGGCCGAAAGCAACGTCTTCCAGAAGGGTGGCGCCCACGAACTGTGTAAGAGGATCCTGAAATACCATACCCACTTTCCGACGGATCGTCCAGGTATTAGCCATATCTCGCGTATCCATACCACACACGTACACCGTCCCCTCTGCCGGCATCAGGAGAGCATTCATGTGCCGGACAAGAGTGGATTTACCACTGCCATTGCCACCGATAATGGCTACGAACTCGCCTTTGTTGATGTGGAGATCCACATCGTCCAATGCCAGGACATTGTTGGAGTAGCGGTGGCAGAGACCCTCGATGTCGATCATTTTTCTCATATATCATATCTCGTTGATATTATTGCAGCCACGATGGCCTTCATCACATCCGCAGGCAAGAAGGGAACAGCCCCTAACGCGATCGCAGTTGTGATATCCAGATGGGCAACGAATGCCAGCTGGGCGATACCCAGAATATAGATCATGATCAGACCTACAAACATATAGAGGATGTTGACCACGATGTGAGATGGGGGTCTGTGTTCAAAGAGGAATCCGATCAGACCTGCTGCAGCGATAAAGCCAACCAGGTACCCGCCTGTGGGACCAAGCAGGATACCAAAACCAGAACCACCACCTGAAAAGACGGGGAGGCCGACGATGCCCAGCAGTACATAGATGATCATGCTGATCATTCCCCACCTGGCCTTGAGCATGGAACCGGCCATGAATACGAACAGTACCTGTAAAGTGATGGGGACCGGTCCAACAGGGATGATCATGAAGGCACCAACTGAGGTCATTGCGGCAAAGAGGGATGCATAGACCATCTTTCGCACGGGAGAAACATTGTTCGTGGAAATATTTGAATTGATGTTAACCATGTTTTATAAATGGTTAACTGCGGTTATATACGTTCGCCCCATGAAATTCGATCGTTACAACAACAGCACCGACCAAAACTGTTAGAAAAGAAAACATGTGAGAGGGTGTGCCTTATCCACAAACCTCCCGAATATTGTTGTGTTCTTAGACGCCCATATCCATGTCCATCTCCATGCCGGACATGTCGGGTGCGGGGCCACCACCAGCTCCTTTGGCAGATGCGACCACGTCATCGATCCTCAGGATCATGACAGTAGTCTCAGTGGCTGCATTGATGGCCTGGGTCTTGATGCGCAGGGGTTCCACGATACCGCACTCCCACATGTCCACGACCTTGCCTGTGTAAACGTCCAGACCTGCATTCTTGTTGCCGTCCTCATGCTGGGAACGCAATTCGACAAGTTTGTCAATGGAATCCAGACCGGAGTTCTCTGCCAGGGTCTCAGGTATGATCTCGAGCGCTTCGGAGAACTTGCTGACCGCAAGTTGCTCTCGTCCTGTCAGAGTGGATGCGTATTCGGAAAGCCTTAGTGAGAGTTCTATCTCCGGGGAACCGCCGCCCACCACGATCTTCTCATCCTCGATGGCCACACCAACGACACGCAGAGCATCATTAAAGGCACGCTGCAGGGCATCGACCACATGCTGGGTGCCACCGTGCAGAATAACGGTAGTCGTCTTGGGGTTCTTGCAGCCAATGACATAGGTCATCTTGACGCCCTTGATATCCTTTTCCTCAACAAGTGCAGCCTCTCCCAGATCATCGGCAGTAATCTCGTCGATGTCCTGGATGTTCGTGGCACCTGTTGCTCTGCAGAGCCTCTTCAGGTCACTCTTCTTGACCCTTCTAGTAGCATAGACTCCTGCTTTCTCAAGATAGTACTGCGCAATATCATCGATTCCCTTCTGACAGAATACCACATTTGCACCACTGTCTATGACCTTGTCAGAGATCGCCTTGATCATCTTCTCTTCTTGATCAAGGAACATCTGCATCTGGTCCGGAGAGGTGATCTTGATCTCTGCATCCATATCTGTCTTGCGGAACTCGAGGGGTACGCTCAGGACCAGGATCTTAGCACCCTCGATCTTCTCCGGCATGTTCGGATGGGATCTGAACTTGTCTATTACCAGACCATCGACAAGCTGTGAGTTGCTGATGCTTGCTCCAGCCTGTTTCTCGATCTTGATATCATCGATATCTGCTACCAGTCCCGAATCAGTCTCTTCGACCACAGACCTGACAGCATCGACCGCAAGATCAGAAAGTATGTCCTTGTAACTTTCTGCCCCCTTGCCGGATATCGCTGTGGATGCGATCTTTTTGAGACCTACCGTGTCATCTGGAGAGATGGCAATGGTGATCGTATCAAGTATCTCGGAGGATTTCTTTGCTGCTTCACGGTAACCGGTAGCAATGAGGGTGGGGTGAACACCCTTTGCAATAAGTTCCTCGGCCTTTGCAAGCAGCTCTCCCGCAAGGATCGCGGCTGTGGTCGTACCATCTCCAACCTGATCATCCTGTGACTTTGCTACCTCTACGATCATCTTTGCTGCCGGGTGTTCGATGTCCATTTCCTTCAGTATGGTTGCGCCATCGTTCGTGATGACCACATCACCCATACTGTCCACAAGCATCTTGTCCATCCCCTTGGGACCAAGGGTGGTACGCACAGCGTTCGCAACGGCCTTCCCTGCCATGATGTTGTTGCTCTGGGCATCCCTGCCCCGGGTTCTCTGATTTCCTTCTCCTAAGATATAGATCGGCTGTCCAGCCATTTGTCCTGCCAATTTTTGACCTCCTTGTATAATCGTTGTGCAATGATCTGAAACTCATCATTTGTTAGATGGAGCACAGTACATGCTCAGCATGTTCGTTGTAGATGAATGAACTTCTATATAAGGATAACCGGTAAAAAAATGGGAGAATTTGATGTGTGTCGCCACACATCATATATGGAATTTACCTTCGTCTTGCGATCAGTACTGCTGCAAGCAAGCCGGCAAGTGCGATAAGAGCCTCAAATCCAGGTGTGCCCTGTGAGTCCTCCGATGGCTGTCCGGCGTCTTCAGATGCTGTCATATCCTCTTTTATTTTTGCAATCTCTTCAGCAGAGATCGCCCTCTCGCCTACGATCATAGGATCTCCAGTATATCCCAAAG
>CAYRGB010000043.1:7681-8048 GCA_964423715.1 uncultured Methanosarcinales archaeon
TACATTGCCTTCAATGTGACAATCGCAGCAATCTAGGGCATTCTCTTTGGGTGCTACTTCGTGGTTTATGGGCATATATGATACAGTTTTCACAAACTCATATTCACCACTGTATGGAACATCAACCTCGTCCATACCGATCTGAGATGCTTTGTCCCAATCAAAGATGGACCAGTATCCTCCTTCTCCAAACAGACGAGGGATGATCAAATAATGGTACTTTGCATCACTGATCTGCTCCCCACGGAAGGCCTTAAATGGATATATCTTGGAGTCTTCATCATACCTATCACCCAGTGGCTTAACGAGAACAGTCTCCGACTCCGGATCAAGTTCATCTCCCAGGAAGTATTTATCATATCCACCA
>CAYRGB010000044.1:0-8032 GCA_964423715.1 uncultured Methanosarcinales archaeon
TCCATATCGAATTCGACAGTTACCGTGGATTCATGGAAACGGACGACAAAAAATTACATTTATGCCAATTTTGATGCAATGAATACACCGGTCTTGAGGCATAAGTAGCTAAATTCGCAGTAATTTCAATGAATTTGTTTAAGCTGTAAACTGGGGTTTCCTGACAAAAACGCGAAATTGTTGAGGCAACGAGCGAAGATGCACTTCAGATGAATGTGAAAACTGTCAAACTTGGGCATCAGGGCAAGTTTGCATCTGTGGCCTGCTGCCCGTACATCAGAACCGGTTCAAGTCCACATGCAACAAATGAAGTTCTGACCTCGTCCAGTGGAGAGAACTCACGATAGAACAGATGTGATCCGCATGAGCAGTCCGAGCAACCGAAATTCGGGACTGATTCGCCACCAATGGACCCTGCAAGAGAACATTCCATATCCTTGGAGGTGGCCGCACACACGGCCCCAACCAGTTCAAAATGAGAGTCAAGGTTGAGATGATCAATGTGCCATCTGGGAACTTTATCCTTTTCGCTGGCAAACCGCACATGTCTTGCAACACGTTTGAGATCGCCCGGACCCCGGGCCGAACCCACATAGATATGGAAGCCTTGTCTGAACTGGAGATCTCCAAGGCTGCCTACCCTGATCGTACACTGTGTGTTCTTCAGGAGTAAGCAGTAAACACCTTTATCAGAAATATGCATTCATTATCTCCATCAGACATCATCCCTTTCGGTTTCTGGCCCTGCAACTCCTGTTCACACAGAACTCGCGGGCATCCTTGCCTCTCTCCTTCACCCGCACCATATGCCATCCACAGCTATCGCACTGTTCATCAAGGAGAGTGACTCGGCCTTTATGAGGGTAGGATTGCGTGTTCCCGCAGCGATTGGTGCAACCCAGAAAACAGCTGTCCTTGGTCTTGATAACAAACATCTGCCCATCACATTTCGTACATGGGCCCACGATCTGGGGCGGGAAGCATTCCTTCTCCGATTCACATGTAAAACAGGGACCGATCCCCACCGACCAGTGGTACTTGTTCCCCACCTTAATGACAGCCAGACCTCCCTTCTTGCACGTAGTGGAACGTAGCACCGAAAGAGCTCCTTTTTTTGGGAGCGGATAGGTATTCTTACATTGAGGATAACCACTACAACCCACGAATCGCCCATTGTCGGTCTTTATGATCCTCATGGACCTACCACACTGGTCGCATACTCCTACATAGTTCTTCCTGTCAGCCTCCACGGTCTCATCCTCAATGGTCGCCGCCAGCCGGGAAACCATCTCGTCCTTGCCGTCCTCGAGTTGGGAGTACATTGTCTTGATCAGGACCGTACCCTCCTTAAGCACCGTGTCAAGTGTCTTATTACCATCCTCGACATCCTGTATCAGTGTCTCGATACGTCCACGAATATCGGGTTTTATCAGGATAGGGACCGATGTGCCCAGCCCATCCATAAGGGAAAATCCCGTATCCAGCATGAAGATGGTCTTACCTTTTGTTTTGAAATATCCACGTTTCTTGTTCGTCTCAATATGTGACGGAGCCGTGGCTTTGGTACCGATGCCATGCTTGTCCATGAGGGTCAGCAGTTCGGCTTCAGTCAGTCGTTTCGGGGGAGATGTCTGGGATTTGGTGTTCGTGATCTTCTTCACATCGACCGACTCATTGATCGCCACACCTGGCAGGGACTTATCCCTGGATCTCTCAAAGGGATAGACCATCATCCACCCGGCATCCTTCTGCACTGAACCTGTAGAATCGAAGAGCTCGTCCTTCACAAGTACCACGAGCCGGGTCTTCTCAAAGATAGCTACAGGCATCAGGTTTGCCAGGTAATGCCGGACGACCAGGTCGTATACGTCCCATGCATGTTCCAGCCGGACCGCACGTTTGACCATCTCCGGGGATGCGACCGCGATCGGGTGGATCGGAGGGTGATCATGTCCATCTTTATTCCCATTGCGAGGAGCGATCGGGGATCGTGACAGGATACGGATAGCATGCTCTGCGTACACGCTCTTTTTCATGTCAGTGAGGATCGAGCTGAAATCATGATCCTCTGCATATTTGTTCGTCTCGGTTCTGGGATAACTGATGAAACCTGCCAGATACAGCTGCTCAGCCACCGTCAGGGCCTGGTCCGGACTGATATCCAGATAGTTGGACGCACGTTTGAGATACTCGGTGGTGTTTAACGGGTAAGGAGGGTTGACAACGCTTTCCTTGACGGTTTTATTCTGGATGGTTGCGGTCCTGCAGTTCTTTATCTGTTTGTAGATCGAAGCCGCCGTATCCATGTTTTTCATGTTCCCACCACGGTGAATACCAGTGAAGTCCACATCCTTTGCATTGAACATTGCCTCTATCTTCCAGAAATCCGTAGATCTGAACTCACGTATGGATCGCTCACGCTCATACACGAACCCACAGGTAGGGGTCTGACAGGGTCCAATGGACAACACGCCTTTCGTGCGGGCACGCTCGCGTACTGCCAGTGTAACGAATCTGGTGAATGTCACGCCCATCTTCAGATCAAGGAGTTGCCTGGCCTCGGCGGACATGGCCAGATTTGTGTCCGGCTCTACCAGGGCTTTAAACGCCCTGTTGATCTCCCCGACAGAGAGCGAGGAGAACCGAGCCCGCTTTACCGATGCATGCGAGACCTTTGCCGCAATGTCCTTTGCCTCGAATCCGATGTTCTCCCCTTCACGATCATAGTCACAGGCAAGAATGATATGATCTGCACCACGCGCAAGTTCTGTGATCGCACTGGCATAGTTCGCTTTGGTGATCTTCTTTACAGGTTTGACATCCAGTAGAGTGCGCGGGGCCACCGAGCGCCAGTCATTATACTCCTCACTGTAATCGTACTCGGTGATATGGCCTGCAAGCCCCATAACCTTCCAGTGTTCTCCCCTGAGTGTGAACTCATATACAGGGAGCCCCCTAACAGATATACGTTTCGTCTCGGAACCATTCAATATCCTGGCGATCTGGGCTGCTGCTTTATTCTTTTCTGCAAATACTACCGTGGTCATATTTATTCAGCGGATCCGTTCAGTTAAATTTACAACCAGTGATCCTGGTCCGGGATGTACATGTGGTTGACCATAAATAAAACTACTTGGCTACAATATGGAACTCAACGAGATGAAAACGGAGATGGATACAGCAGGTTACCGTACCACTAGCACTTCCACATCAGAATGCCTGACAACGTTCTCTGCCACACTCCCAAGCAGGAACCGCTCTATTCCGGTACGTCCAAGAGTACCCACTACGATCATGTCAATGGCATTGTCCCGTGCGAACCTGATCAGTTCATCGCTTGGGTGACCTTCAAGCAGTATAGGTTTTACATTAACTCCTGCGGCATTTCCAACTTCCTGAACATACGATGTCGCTATTATTCCTTCCTCCTTCATAATATCGTATGGAATTTCCCACGTCATTGTCCTGGAACCGACTGGCATCGAAGATGCCACATTGGTCGGAACGACGAATACGGCATACACCGTTGAACCAAGCTGTTTTGCAAGCTCTATTCCAGACCTGATAGCCTTTGCGGAATTTTCAGACCCATCAGTTGCGATCATAATCCTGCTATATTTTTTTACTGTCATTTCAATTCACCATTTTGAGACGATGGGACACAGACAACTCTAATGATGCAGTATATCTGTCAACTGCTCATTAGAATAAGGGTGATCTAATAATATATCTAGATTATAAGAGTGTGCACCCCTTTGTTCCTGTGAAACATATATATGTATCCGCGCTGTATCTACACCACTAATGATCATCAATCACAACAGGAGTCATATATGACATTAATGGAAGATGCAAAGAACGGTACGATCACGCCCCAGATTAGAGACGTGGCAGAACTGGAGGGCATTGATGCCGATACCGTGTGCTCATGTGTTGCCAAGGGCCTGATCACCATACCGCAGAACATCATGGGACGATCACGTTCCATTGGTATCGGGAAGTATATGAGCACAAAGGTGAATGCGAATATAGGGACATCCCGCGACTTTGTGAATATTGATGAGGAATTACAGAAAGCTAAGACCGCTGTTGCTTATGGTGCCGATACCATCATGGATCTCTCAACCGGCGGAAATCTTGATGTGATCAGGAAACAGATAATGGACAGTGTGGATGTACCCATCGGCACAGTACCTATCTATCAGGCCGCATCGTCCCACAAAACGGTTGTGGACATGTCCTCGGATGATATGTTCAATGCTGTGCGCAAACACGCAAAAGATGGTGTGGATTTTGTTACCATCCACGCAGGTGTCAACCGTAATGCCCTTGAGAGGCTTATGAAAGGTGATCGGATCACAAATGTGGTCAGCCGTGGTGGCTCGTTCACCATCGCATGGATGTTGCATAATGATCAGGAGAATCCCTTTTACTCCGAATATGATTATCTTGTGGAGATCGCGCGTGAATACGACCTGACGTTGAGCCTGGGCGATGGTATGCGCCCGGGATGTATACATGATGCATCCGATGCCCCGAAATTCATGGAGTTCATTACCCTGGGCGAACTGGTAACACAAGCCCGTGAGGCTAACATCCAGACGTTCGTAGAAGGGCCAGGTCATGTACCGGCGGACGAGATCGCACTGAGCGTGCGTGGAATGAAGGAACTGTGCCACAACGCACCTCTGTACCTGTTGGGCCCGTTGGTCACGGACATTGCCCCGGGTTATGACCATATTACCGGTGCCATTGGAGGGACCATCGCATGCATGTACGGTGCGGATTTCCTGTGCATGATAACCCCTTCCGAACATCTGGCACTCCCTACAGTGGATGATATCAGGGAAGGAGCCACTGTGACAAAGATCGCAGCCCATGCTGCGGACCTGA
Organism: uncultured Methanosarcinales archaeon; assembly: GCA_964423715.1. Taxonomy (GTDB): domain Archaea; phylum Halobacteriota; class Methanosarcinia; order Methanosarcinales; family Methanosarcinaceae; genus JAIOTO01. The sequence continues at coordinate 4,894 of CAYRGB010000044.1, forward strand.
CGAAAGAAGGCCAGCGGGAACAAAGCCGTGCCCGGGACGATAGGATGGCACATGCCAGGATGGACCTTGATTGGGAAACACAATTCGATCTTGCCATTGATGGAAAACATGCCCGTTCGATCCGCGATAAACGGGTCACCAGTAGTGATGCGTGCTCAATGTGTGGTGAGCTGTGTGCCATGAAGATCGTACAGGAAGCGCTGGGAAAAAGGGAACAAAACGACTGAATCCTTTTGGAATTACATTTTTTAGTTGTGATATAAAATGGAACTAACGGTCCTTGTAGATAATAATACCCTGATCGACCGGTATTTCCATGGAGAACCTGGTCTATCGTTCCTTATCAATGACAGTGGGAAAAAGATCCTTTTTGATACAGGGTACTCTGATGCTTTCCTGGAAAATGCATCTCGGATGGGGATCACCCTTCTGGATATTGACCACCTGGCACTCTCGCATGGACATCTGGATCATACGTGGGGTCTTGACCCGCTGATCCGAAGATACACAGAAGCCCGGATAGAGGGCATCATGCATTCCGATCCAACCCTTACAGCCCATCCACAGGTATTCCACACAAAACAAATGGAAGGAATTGGCGAGATCGGAACCACACTGTCAGTGGAGAAGATCTCAGAACATTTCCGAATACAACTTAGCAGAAAGCCTGTTTGGTTGACACAAGATGTGGTTTTCCTGGGGGAGATCCCACGAAAATTCGACTTTGAAGGCAAAGAGTCTATCGGGACGACCATGAGTGAACACGGCATGATCGATGATCATTTACTTGATGATACTGCTCTTGCTTACAGAACGCAAAGAGGTCTTGTGATCATTACTGGCTGCTCCCATTCCGGCATCTGCAACATCACCGAATACGCCAGGAAAATATGCAAAGAAGACCGTGTGATCGATATCATTGGTGGTCTTCATCTTCTTGATCCTTCCAGAGAACAGCTTGATGGAACATTGGGATACATGGAACGGCTAGCTCCTGAAGAACTGCATGCCTGCCATTGCACGGACCTGCGCTCGAAAATTGAACTTGCGAAGGTTGTGAACCTCAGGGAAGTCGGAGTTGGATTGAAACTTGAATATTAACATACTCCACACCCTATCACCAGTACAACAACATCAACACATATTCATTATTATGAGCGATCGTTATGGATACACTGAACTTCGATGGATCATGCAACAGGAACCCGGGCGGACGTATGGGATTTGGCTGGATGCTCAATCTCTCTGGCCAACAGATCAAGGGCAAGGACGAGAAGAGACCACATAAAGGCAATGCCAACAACGTCGCCGAGTATATCGCACTGGAAAAAAGCCTGGAAGATTATGTCAGGAGGCACGGAACCGGTCCTTTACAGGTCAGGGGGGATAGCAAACTTGTCATCAAACAGATGGCGGGAGAATGGCGGATATCCAACTCGACACTGCAGGAACTGGCCTCCCATATCAACAGGTTCATCGGCCAGCACGACCTCAAGATCGAGTACAAATGGGTGCCTCGGGACCAGAACAGTATTGCGGACGGACTTGCAGCACCACCCACGCCGGCTTCAGAACAACTGCCACAGAACAGGTACGTCGCAGATGTGAGACAGGCACCCATATCAGAGAATTTAAGGAAGCAGATCGTCAGTGCCAACCGTACCCCATCACCCGGATTCAAGACGATGAAGAACCTGAAGGTTGGCGGGCGTGATATATACTCCACGAAGAAATTGTCCGACCTAATCATTGAAGCAGGGGAGGAGCCTTCCAGAATAGTGAAAGAGCAGATCCCTGATGATCAGAAGGCTCAGGCATCGGCGCTGCGGTGGCTGCTGCGGGGGCTGGCACTCGATCGTGCGATCCATAAGGTCAAGGTGGATCTTGATGTCAACGCTAAGGTCAAACGTGGCAAACGATGATAGATTGAGTGACTCGAAAATCGAGGTTGTATAACATATTGATCAGGTCTTCCCACTACCACTTATGGATGATTGACCAGAGTAGATGGGCAGCTCAACTCAGCAAAGAAAACAAAAGAGATGAGTGAGGATAGGGAAAATAGTGTAAAGAAAAATAAAGGAAAAATAGAATACACCAGCCGGGATTCGAACCCGGGTTCGAGCGTTGGCAACGCCCGGTGATAACCGCTACACTACTGATGTGCATATGATTGTACTGTGGTGCCCAGACCCGGACTCGAACCGGGGACAACTGCCTCTTCAGGGCAGCGCTCTCCCAACTGAGCTACCTGGGCATTGGGAGCACCATATAGTTAATGTGTTAACATTTAAATTTACCGAATTTTTGTGGTGGGCCCGCGGAGGTTCGAACTCCGGATCCCCGCCATGTCAAGGCGATGTCATAACCAGCTAGACCACGAGCCCTTCTTGATTAACGATACTCACAAAAGCGTGAGCACCTGTCTCCGGGGCGGCTTTGCCCTGAAGCAAAACCCCTATAGAGATTGAAAGTATATATATGTTATTGCAGAGACGATGGATAATTTGAAGACAGGGGAAGGGAAGCACGGAAAGGAGAGAGGGAACAGGAGTAAAAGAATGATCGACCCGGGATCAGTCCTGATATAGACTCCGATCGATGGACGTGATCTCGGGATGATCTCCGCATACCGGACAGCGGGGGTTTCTGCGCACGGTGATCTCGTCGAACGTCATGTTTAGAGCATCATAGTAGACCATACGACCCACCAAGGTCTCACCTATGCCCAGCAGGTGTTTTATGACCTCTGTGGCCTGTATCACACCTATGACACCTGGAAGGACACCCAGCACACCCTCATCGCGACTGACGTCTGTAGATGGAGCATCCCTGAACAGGCAGCGATAACACGGGCCAACATGCGGCAGGATGGTCATCACCTGTCCCTCGAACATGAAGATACTGCCGTGAGCCAGGGGCTTGTTGTGGAGGACACATGCATCATTGACCAGATACCTCGTCATGAAATTGTCCGAACAATCCACCACCATGTCATATTCATCGATCATCGAGATATTATCAGCAGATATCCGTTCATTATACGTATGTACAATGACATCCGGGTTCAGTCGTTCCACGAACTCTTCCGCAGAAGATACCTTTGTCGATCCGGTGTTACCGCCATGTATCACCTGGC
>CAYRGB010000045.1:0-7934 GCA_964423715.1 uncultured Methanosarcinales archaeon
TAATATTTTGGTTTTACAGTGGTATGGTCTCAACAACGATACCATTCTTGAACGGATACCTTTCTACAACGGACATCTCATGGGCAGGATCTCGCATTTCAACAGCAATGTCCTCGAGGATCCACCAAGCCATTTCAACAGCTTCACCTTCTATATTATACATGTCTGCAGGAACATCAAGTGTTTGCAACACGTTAATCACTTGGTCAATATTTTCGCTTCTGACCACTCCATAGACTAGGGTCCCGTCATCGGTAATCTCATCAAAAGCACGTGCTGTGTTGTTGGCTGTTCTGATAAGGCGATTTCTCAGCTGGACAGCGTCCTTGTAACTTGAGGAACAGAAATGAACCTTCCGAAGTGTCGATGTGATATTTCTGGCACATGTGCGTGATCCCTCAACTGCATTGGATATGTCATCCACGAGTTCAAAGCCCCGGGCATGCATGGCATTGGCGTTCGTTTCAGAGAACTCCAATTCGTTGAGGTTCAGAAAACAGTCCATATCATTGACAAATTCTCCTATAGATCTCGCTTCATCAATCGCAGGGATCTCGATACCCACGTCCATCCCCTGTTTTTTTGCGTCCCTTAACGCACGCGCAAAAGGAGTATTCCCAAGTCGTCCCCATGTGGTATGTGGAGGGTGGAACCGTATCTCATCCAGACCGGCTTTGGCAAGTTGTGAAAGAGTGTCCGTGCTGGCAGCTGTTGATGTGTAGAGATGAATATGATGTTTCGTCCCGAATTCGGCTTTAAGAAGTCTGATATAATGCAGTACCCTATCCTTCTCATGAAGTGGCTCCCCACCGGTGATACCGGTTCCCAGGGCACTCATCTGATATGCTTCCGTGATCACGTCCTCATCAGAGTGTACAGGACGTTCATTGGCATAGACAGCATCGCCCCTGCGTTCATCAGAGATGGGACAATAGAAACAACTGCGATCACATATACCGGTGACAAAAAGAACCATTTTTGCACCAAGTTGGCAAAGCTGACACCCCTGTGAAAGATAGTTGTAGAAGGAACCCGCTTCACCTTCTGTCATATTGCTCATACGATATGTTCCATGATGATATCTCTATATAAATCCTTCTTCCCCTTTATTATTCTGTTCATCAGGATTATCTATGTTGACGATACTGTGTGGTGTTATGAAAAAAGACGGATTTATCACTGTATTAGGTTGTACCAGATGCGGGTGGTGTGACAACATCTGTCCCACCGGTGCGCTGCACACGGAGAATGGTCTGGTGAAAATAGATCATGAGCGATGCACCCTATGCATGAAATGTGTAAACGTATGCCCAAACCGGGCGCTGGTCTACATGGAATGATCGGTTCAGATCAGTCCACGGAATATGATTCTTGAGGCCACCGATGCAATTGTAAAAACGACCACTGATATGGGTAACATCTGTCCAAGGTCGAACATCAACTGGGCTCGATCTCCTCCATGTTCAATGGTGGTCGAGAACCGTGCAAGGATCATAGTGATGAGGATCAGGTAGATCCCAATGGCCAGCATGAACAGATCGGGAGATATCGACTGATTAAGAGTTTCTGGAGATATATCAGCAGGTCCTGGCATAACCTCTGAAGGCAGACGCGACATCCCTTTAGCCACGTTCTGCAGAACCTTTGATATTACCTCGGATAGAGCGATGGTCACTCCTGCGATCAGTGGCGCAAAGATGCATGCTGTTGATCTCATGGTGGAGGTCATGTCATATAGGGAGCGTTTGATGTTATCTTCCACATCCTGCAGTTCCTTTAGATGGTCCGCCAGTTTGATGATCGCAACTCCTGCAGACAGGTGGCTCTTCTGCACACTTTCCGTGAACAGTGTAAGTGTTGTCTGTATGCGGTTGGAATAGATGTCCTTGAATGCTCCATAATCCGGATCAAAGATGGCTGAGTGCAGGTCTGTGCGCATCGTGATAAGATTAGAGGAGACCCTCTCGAACCCTTCACCTATGGTTGAGCCTTTCATTGTCTGTGCGGTATGAGCAAAGGCCTCCTCTGCGGATCGTCCTTCTGAGATGCGTCTGCCCAATATGAACAGTGCATCTGAAAACTCATTTTCCATTGTTTTGATCTCCTCACGTATCTTTCGGTAAGGAGCAAATGCAGTGTTCATGTAGATCGATGCTGCGATAACGATCCCCCACAGGATCAGCAGGGTGGGGGGGAACAATCCTTCCAGTGTAGCAATGGAGATGATGGAATAGGGGTTTCCCAGGAACATATATATGTAACCTGATACACTAACCATCCCTCCCACGACCACTGCAACGACCAGAGATATGCGTTTTTTGATTTTGATGTTCTTGAGAGCAGGATGTGTATCTGGGATACCCTGTGGTATGAATGTTGCCGGTCGCTGCATCAGGATATATTCCGCATAGGCGAATGTTATGAGAGGAAGTACGATATCATACAGGATGACCAGGGTCGCGATGTCGAACCGGAGCCCTACCACCGTGACCGCTGGCAGCAGGGCTACCAGTGCAAGAGGTATAAGGATGAAGATCGAATAGAGGATATATGTTGGAGCCTTGAGCCTTGCCGCAAAGGTATTCATAAGGTTCTTCGTTCCATCGAGAACGATATCCAGTGCACGGTTTAATGTGATTATGCGCTGCGCCTCATCTGGCTCACTGGCCGAACTTTTAACGAGGTGCAGGGAACGCTTGAAATATTCACTATTCTTGCCCCACAGTTGAGTAAAGTCCAGCACGGCATCGTCCATGCTGCTATACATGCGAACCTGCAATCTCCAGAGCATCTTCCTCAGGTCTCTGGCGAGGGGACGACTCGAGTTCTCGGCTGTAAAAATAATTGCCTTCTCCATATTCGAAACAAGTTTCATGGACATTATTATGTAGCTGAGGACTTCGGGGATGTCTCCAATGGATTGAATTTTCATGTATCGTGCGTGTATCTTGATGTATTCACTCAGGTACAGGAGGGCCAGGACAGGTATGGCCAGCGTCAGTACCGCCAGTACGATCAGGATTTCGGTTCTAAACGTGCTGATATGGAATATGATGAGATCTACGATCAACATTGCCATAAAAGCGATGAATGCGCCCACGTATGAGAATATGGCTGTCTCGAATGGCTCAACGTCGAGCCCCGTAAAAGCGACAGCATCTTTATATTCCTGACTGACGGCTTTCTCAGTAGTTTCAGAGAATGATCCGATATCCCGGATCAACCATTTCATGTGCTGGGATGTGTACCGGCATCCTCTTGCATACCAGTTATCCATACTGCTCCTTGGATATGTTGAGATATGGTGCAGAATAGTGCTCAAACCACTCACACCATTGCCTGTAGGCATGCTCATAGTCCGTTCCATTGGTCATGCTCTTCTCCGTATCCATAAGGAGCCAGAACATGTTGTTGGCTGCACTGACGGCCTCTGCTTCCACAAGCAGGGGATTGATCCGGCCATAGGTCGCCATTTTTTCCTTGATCTTCGCCCGTATGCGGATGTTGTGGGATGCGGTCTCTATGGTAATCCCCCATTTCTTCGCGATCTTGCTGATGAGTTCGGATTGTCCCCTGTCCATGATATTCGTTGGACGGTGGCAATCCTGAGCGGCATCATATACAAGGAGATCTGTGAATATTTCAGAGACACTGGCATTATCATCCCAGTTCCCGCTGACCTCGGATACCTCCGTGACCCGTCGTTTCTTTCTCATTCCCCCGCCCGTCCGGGTATTTGCACAGATGATAACAGCGTCAGTGGATCGGAATGATGCAGGTGGTACATGCAAGGTATGGACTATACGCTCGTAAACCGCTTTTGTGGATGCGCCATGGATCGTGCCAATGACCGAGTTGCCGGCGGCACCTATCTGCATTGCTTCGTACAGGACCTTCACTTCTGGACCGCGGACCTCCCCGATCACCAGTGATGAGTTGCCCATTCGCAATGCTGCACGGAGGGCCATATCTGGCTTCATCTCGACATTCGAGCGGAGTATAGATGATCGGGCACTCATTCCCTGCATCTTCCATCCAAGGCGCTGGAGTTCATTGATGGGTATTTCCCGGGTGTCCTCGATGGTAAGTATCCTGTATCTCTGGGGGATCTCCATGATCATTGCTGTTAACAGGGAGGTCTTTCCTGAGCCAACGTCACCGGCCACGAGCACCGAGGATTGTCCATCGATCAAAAAGCTCAAGAGGCCAGCGGTAAGTGGAGATATCGATCCTGCGTTCAGGAGTTTTGGTAGGGTCCAGGGGGTTTTTGCGTGTTTCCTGAAAGCGTAGGCCAATCCATTGGCACTTAGCGGGTCTCCGATGACGGATACACGCACACCGAATTCTTTCAGGTCCATCTCCAGTACAGGAGTTGCTTCTCCAAAGGGGCGACCGCTGATAGCTCTGAATCTGGAGACCATGGAATCCAGATCGTCCTGGGATAGGTAAATGTTGGTGATGCATTCTTCACCTTGCCGTACCACATTAACCGGGTTCAAATCTGCAGGTGCGTTAATGTAAACATCTGTTATATCGGGGTCTGACATTATATCCTCCAGGATGCCGAGCCCGGTGGTATATTTTGCCAGCAGATCAGAGAATATCTGGATCTGCCCAGGGATAAGGCTGAGGTCATGCATGTCAGCGTCCTCGACCAGTAATTTCTTGGCAAGCCTCCTGAAATATTCACGCGAGTTCGCAGGATCTGCAAAGTTCATATTTTCTGGTCTGTGGCGGATCATCTTTTCACGAACTCTTTCTATCTGTTTCAGCTCATCCATTTTCAGGTTATATTCCATTGGGGTTACGATGTAGAGGTTCTCCGGACGATCCGTCAGTTCATATATTGAGACCTGCAGTTCTCGTCCTTCTTGATGTGAAATGTCATAACATTTAAGAAAACGTGTGTTAGGGGGTGGTTCTGCATAGATACGCGAAGTGGAGAAGGCGGGTCTGACATGGGACCGTATGTTCCGGTCATAATCAAAGGTGGATGTATCCAGATCCTGATACTCACATAGGTGCTGGATATCGAAGGTCAATCGTTTCAATTCATCGACCACAGCGCGCAGTTCATCAATACCTCCGCCATATTCGTCATTTGAGGAATGTTTGAGGTGCTGTGATAATGAGTCTATGTCCAGTCCAATAAGCATATGGCATGCTTGTACCGGGTCATGTTGCGAGACATTGATGATCTGGTCGATCAGATCCTTGATATGTTGTCCGAATTGTGTTGATTGGTCGTGGCCGCACTGATGATCTACGATCGCCAGGTCCGTATAGTTGCTAAGGTGGTCCTGAAATCGTGTAAGGAGGTACAGGAGAGCAAGGCTGTCGCCCTCTATATCACGTTCATAGAGGTGTGACAGTGTAACCCTCTCAACACTGGGTTCCGTGAGCAGTATCCTGAAAATATTCCGTCGGCAGTTGTCATCATTAAGCGATGAGGAATGGGGACAGTCTCTGCAATTAATGGAGATGGATCTCTGGTTCTTTGTATGTCTTGACCTATACTGACAGAGTGTTGTATCTTTGTTCTTTTTACCACTAATAAAGTTAAATATTTTCATTGTCCAAGCCACGTTTTTGCCTTACCACCAATTTTAGCGGCAATATTACAGACAACTACTAAAACATTGCGATAACATCCTAGGCGATGGTGGTCCAGAAATCCCACGATCACAGTCGTGGGATCAGTCATAGTTCCCCTCCGATAATCATAGTAATACTATATCATGAGGGGTATGGTCGAAGGGACCTTGTTTCTTAGGATCAGACGATCGTGTGATCGTTCTTATCACCGCGTCCGATCCCTTTGTAGACAAAACCTTCATTGATATACCGGTCCGCATCCACGACATTCCTGCCATCAATGATGACTGGAGACTCCTGCCCCATCTCTTTCTTCAACAGGGCAGGGTCCAGTTGGAAATAATCGGAATGTCCCGTCATGATGGTCACAACGTCGGCATCCCTGACCACTTTTAAAATATCAGATTCTATGGTTACGCCCGGATATTGCAGTACATGGGGATCGTGCACCAGAGTCTCACAGCCGTCTCCTACTAGCAGGTCCCTGTAGGGTTCAGAGGGTGGGTTTCGTGCATCGTCAGAATCATTGATGAAGGCCCATCCAAGGATGGCCACCTTTGCCTCATCCACGTGTTTTCCTATTTTCCTCAAGGCATCCAATGTCAGATGATATGTATGGTTCGGCATGAAATCATTGACGTTGCGGGCCAGGACAAAGATGGAATCCTTTCCTTCCGGATAATCGAGATTTCCAGCCCCGAGCATCTTCACACCACGCTCCAGGTGGTAGGTATCCTTGGTCAGGCAGTGTCCGCCGACCCCGGCTCCCGGCCAGAGCATGGCCCGGGTGATTCCCTCCCCCTTCAGGCTGTCCACACCTGTGCGGACATCATAGAAGTTGATGCCCATGGCCTCACAGTACAGGGCCAGCTGGTTGGCAGCCGCTATCTGCAGGTCCCGGAACGTGTTCTCTGCCGTTTTGGTGACCTCAGCCGCAGTGGCAGTCATGGGGATGATCCTGCCCTTGGTCAGGACCGGGGTATACAGTTCCACGGCCCGCTGCGTGCTGGCGTCGTCGATGCCACCCACGATGCGGTCGTGCTCCTGAATGTTTCTTAGCAGGCGACCCACCATCACTCGCTCAGGTGCGTGTGCCAGTGCAAAGTCCTCACCTGCGACTAGGCCGGACTCCTCCTCCAGTACCTCTTTGGCCAGCCCCCCTGTCGTGCCTGGCGTGATGGTCGATTCGAGCACCACGAGCATTCCTTTTCTCAGGTACTTGCCGACATTGCGTATACCTGCAATTAGGGCACTAAAATCAGGTTCCAGGCTGACAGGATCCGAGAATGGGGTCTGGATGGCCAAGGTCACGGCATCCATTTCAGATATTCTGGGAAAATCCGACGTGCATTCAAACTTATCTGCATCGACAACCTTTTTCAGTAGTTGTTCGAGCCCTGGCTCTTCTCCTTTAAGGGGACTTTCCCCATTGTTCAGTATGTCGATCTTATATCCTGATGACGGGGAATCCCTCTGGAATCCCAGTACATAATCAAAATTATCAGAGTCTGCAAAAAGGGCGGCTGCTGGAATACCCACATACCCCATACCCAGTACACCAATGTTCCTGATCGGTCCTCTGTTCTCAAGGATTGAAGTTAGTTTGTTGTTCATGATCTCCACTCATTATAGGCATTTGATGATACATACCAAATAACCATACTTATGCAATTTAATATTCCTTTATCTTATATATTTGTTCCAATACAGGTGTTATGATATTTTTGATATCTATCTCTGATGCCCATAATACCAATAATTTATATAATACCCGATTTCATCATACTTAGTGCCTATTATTGTATTCTGATGTGGTATTAGCTCGACTCCATTTCATTTTGTACTTTCTCCAACGAATTATATGTGGTCTCTCCTGTCATTTTGACCAACACGTTTAAAGATGAGGTCACCAATTCTGGAGTGCTATTTGGGCGTGTGGCCTAGCCAGGATATGGCGGCAGCCTCCTAAGCTGTAAACCAGGGGTTCAAATCCCTTCACGCCCGCCATGTCATATTTACCCTCGTATATCATTACCCGACACTAATTCGTATTGTGATGTCAGGAGAGGTCTCAAAATTTGATACGAAAAGCCACGTTAAAGGATGTTGTATACATTAAAGATATCATCAACGGTTACGCAAAGGAGGAGTTAATGCTCCCTCGTTCTATGAGCGAGCTTTACGAGTGTATCCGTAATTTCTATGTGTATGAGAATGAAGGTGAGGTAATAGGTTGTTGTGCGCTTCAGGTTGTATGGGATGAGCTTGCCGAGGTCATGTCATTTGCGGTGAGGGCTGACCATACAGGCAAGGGCATCGGCACAAAATTGTTATCAGCA
>CAYRGB010000046.1:0-7921 GCA_964423715.1 uncultured Methanosarcinales archaeon
CCACGGCAACCATACTGCCGTATGCGGTCGATTACCTGGGTATTATTCTTCTGGGGACCATCTTCATTATTTTTGCCCAGTCGACGAACAATGTCGTCAGGGCCGAGGGTAATGCAAAGGTAGCAATGATGACCATGCTGGTATCGGCGGGAGTGAATATTGTCCTGGATCCCATCTTCATCTTCGGTCTTGATATGGGTATTAGGGGAGCGGCCATAGCAACAGTGATCGCGCAGGTAGTAGGAGCTCTCTTCCTGGTCCGGTATTTCATGTCGGGGGATAGTACACTATCCCTACACTCCTCGGACATGGTGCCAGACATGGCTATAGTAAAGGAGATCCTGGCGATAGGGGTTTCTCCATTTTCCCGCAATGCTTCCGGCAGTGCTGTGGTCGTGATCCTGAACAATATTCTTGCAGCCCATGGAGGCGATGTTTCCATAGCGGTGTATGGTATATTCAACCGTCTGTCTATGTTCACATTGATGCCCATGGTAGGTCTGGTACAGGGTATGCAACCGATCATCGGGTTCAACTATGGAGCTCATAATCTTGAACGTGTGAAGGAAACCCTACGTATCAGTGTGGGAGTTTCCACGGTGATATCCATAGGGGGTTTCATAGTGCTCTTCTTCTTTCCCTCCCAGTTATTCTCCTTCTTTACCACTGACAGAGAACTGATCGAGAGCGGAGCAGCAGCAACTCGCATAATGGCACTGGCAATGCCGCTGATTGGTTTCCAGTTCGTGGGGGGTTCCATGTACCAGGCTCTTGGGAAAGCCCGCCCGTCCCTTATCCTATCACTGGCGAGGCAGCTATTCCTGCTACCGCTGGTACTGGTCCTGCCCGGTTCCTTTGATCTGATGGGAATATGGATGGCATTCCCCCTGTCCGATACGCTGGCCTTTGTGCTGACAGTGTATATGTTCATGAGGGAGTATCGACGGTTCCAGCATCCTGCTACACAAAAGGATGTTGGTGAGTTTGCATGATCAATACTTTCAGGGTGCTTTCCTCATCTATATATATTATCAGGATGATAATCGATTCCGCTGACAAAAATAGTGCACCTCAAAGATAACCATGTGCACCATCAAGGAGTATCAAAGATGAGCGAAGTATTATTGGAAGATCTTGATCAGGTTGGACCGGCGACGGCCCAAAAGCTCAAGGACGCTGGTTTCAATACCATTGAATCGATAGCGGTTGCATCACCTGCTGAACTCGTGAACACAGCTGATATAGGTGAGTCTACGGCTGCGAAGATTATCAATGCTGCCCGAAAGTCTGCCGATATCGGCGGTTTCGAGACAGGGGATATGGTATTCGAACGCAGGAAAGGGGTTGGCAAGCTCTCCACCGGTTGTGTGGAGTTCAACGAGATGATGGGTGGGGGGATCGAGTCCCAGGCCATTACCGAGATATATGGTGAATTCGGTTCTGGAAAGACCCAGGTCGCCCATCAGCTGGCCGTGAACGTCCAGCTTCCAATGGAAAAGGGTGGTCTTGATGGTTCTGTGATAATAATCGATACCGAAAACACGTTCCGACCCGAGAGGATCGAGCAGATGGTGGTGGGTCTTTCTGAGACACACGGGGTAGAGTTCGATCCAGCAGAGTTCCTGAAGAACATACATGTGGCCCGGGCATACAATTCCAATCATCAGATACTGCTTGTGGATGCTGCAGCCGATATGGCCAATGAGTTGAGTGATTCAGATAAACCCGTACGTTTGATAATTGTGGATTCCCTGACGGCCCATTTCAGGGCAGAGTATATTGGCAGGGGTACCCTTGCTGATCGACAGCAGAAGCTAAATAAGCATCTTCACGGTCTGCAGAGGCTTGGAGACCTATATAATGCGGTGGTGTTCGTTACCAATCAGGTCATGTCTAAACCGGACGCGTTCTTTGGAGATCCGACCAAACCTATTGGAGGTCATATCCTGGGACACACATCCACATTCAGACTCTACATCAGGAAATCGAAGGGCGACAAGAGAGTCGTGAGGCTGGTGGATTCTCCATGTCTGCCAGACGGTGAGTCCATCATTTCCATCCTCACATCAGGCATATGTGATCCATGAATAGGAAAACTATTTCACCATCCCTTCCTTTTTTGTATCATGGTCTACAGAGCGCTTGTTGTTGATATAGACGGTACGATCACCCATCGGGACCGACGACTAAATTTCGAGGCCGCCCGTCTGCTCCATGAGCTCAGCATACCGGTTGTCCTGGCGACGGGAAACATCCTCTGTTATGCCCTTGCTTGCGGCCAAGCTGATAGGATTGAAGGGAACAGTGATCGCAGAGAACGGGGGTGTGCTATCCATGGGGTTGGATACTGATCCGTATGTCTCTGATCACATGGATGAATGTGAGAGAGCGTTTACTTACCTGTCCAACTACTATGAACTTACAAAACTGGATCCGGAAAATAGACGTTCAGAGATCGCTCTTCGCAGGAACGTGGATGCATCAGCTCTCCGGGAGTTATTGGATGCACACGATCCTGGTGTGGAGATCGTGGACACTAAGTATGCCATACACATCAAGAGCACAGTGATCAATAAGGGCACAGGACTGGTGAGAACAGCAGGATTATTAGGGCTGGATGCCAATGATTTCATTGCTATAGGGGATTCCCTCAACGATTTGGAGATGATCCGTGTTGCAGGATATGGGATCGCTGTCGCCAACGGAAATCCTGAAATAATAGCCGCTGCTGATTATGTGACAGCAGCACCATATGGAGATGGTGCGGCCGAGGCTATAGAATATGTTAGTTCAGAGGGATTGATATAATTTTTAATTCTGATAATCCATTTCCTTCGCAATCGCCTTTTCTACCACGATGTAATCCTTTATGGCGCGTACTGCTCCAAAAGGAAGCAGTATGTATTGTCCATCCTTCTGGTATTTTGATGTATCAAGATCCATATCTGGTTTTACTATAAGGTTGATCAGTTCGCCAGTCTTGACGTCCATCACTACATTGTTCAGTATACCAAGCTCTGCTCCATCAGTTGCCATTACCCGTTTGTTGGACAGGTCCTTTGCAAAAACATTTTCCATTGTTTAATCTCCCTCTGCGCAATATCTGATTATTACATGTATCCCATATATGAACTTGTTTCTCCTTTATGGGTCCCGCCTTTGAGTTTCTGCTGCATCTTTCCATAGAATTCGGTCATATCCTCGGTAATCGTAGGTTTCACCTTCTCCAGTGCGGCCATAAAGTGGCGGTACCTGACCACGTCAGTGTCAAAATCCTCACGAAGGGCAAGCATCACGGCTTCCCTGCAGATGGACTCGATGTCCGCACCCACATAGCCTTCTGTAAGGTCGGCCAGTTCCCGAATGTTAACATCGTTATCAAGAGGAATGTTCTGGCTGTGGATATTGAAGATGTTCTCCCTACCTTCCCGACTTGATGGTCCAACCAACACCAGTCGATCAAAACGGCCGGAACGTAGCAGGGCCGGATCGATGATGTCTGGTCGATTAGTGGCAGCAATGACGACAACTTCTTTGAGTGGCTCCAGCCCATCCAATTCTGTCAGCAGCTGGTTGATCACCTGTTCGGACACATTTCCGCCCTCCATATTTGCATGTCGGGTGGATGAGATTGCATCGATCTCGTCGAAGAAAATAATACATGGGGCCACCTGCCGTGCTTTTTTGAAAATATCCCGAATGGCTCGTTCGGACTCTCCCACGAACTTGGACAGCATCTGAGGTCCCTTGATGCTTATGAAATTGGCATTGGCTTCATTGGCCACAGCCTGTGCGATCAGGGTCTTCCCTGTGCCGGGTGGTCCATATAGTAGTATACCTTTCGGAGGTTTGATGCCCATTGTTGCGATCTTTTCCGGTCGTTTCAGAGGCCATTCCACTGTTTCTATTATCTCCTGCTTTGCTTCTTCCAGCCCGCCAACATTGTTCCAGTTGATCGATGGGATCTCCACCAGCACTTCTCTCATAGCCGAGGGTTCGATCTCGGTGAGAGCATCCTCGATGTCACCAACACTTAGTGTGAGCTTGTCCAGGATCTCTGGGGGGATCTTGTCGTCGGTCAGGTCGATGTCCGGCAGGATCCTACGCAGGGATCTCATGGAGGCTTCCTGTATCAGGGCTAGTAGGTCAGCACCTACGAATCCCTGGGTATAGTCTGCTAGGTGCTGCATATAATCCGAATCCACGTCTTCATCAAGGGGCATCCCTCGACTATGTATCTGCAGGATCTCCAGTCTGTCATCACTGTCCGGGACACCGATCTCAATCTCCCGGTCAAAGCGTCCGGGTCTGCGCAGGGCAGGATCGATGGAGTCCAGACGGTTGGTAGCTGCGATGACCACCACCTGTTTGCGTTCGTCCATGCCGTCCATCAGTGTCAACAGTTGGGCGACCACGCGGCGTTCCACCTCTCCTGTAACATCCTCGCGTTTTGGGGCAATAGAATCTATCTCATCTATGAATATTATTGTTGGTGCATCCTCGGCGGCATCCTCAAAGATCTTTCTGAGTCTTTCCTCACTTTCTCCGTAGTACCTTCCCATGATCTCGGGACCTGCTATGTATAGGAAATTGGTGCCAGATTCATTTGCAACAGCCTTGGCAATCAGGGTCTTCCCTGTCCCGGGCGGACCGTACAGTATGACTCCTTTTGGAGGTTCGATATTGAGTCGCTGGAAGAGCTCATAATGTTTCAGTGGAAGTTCGATCATCTCACGCACTCGCTGTATCTCATCACTGAGTCCTCCAATATCCTCATATGCGATGCCACGTGTTGCGTCCTCATACCCCTGAACGGGTTTCTGGCGGATCTCGATCTTTGTCATATCATTGATTATCAGGATACCCTCTTTGGGTTGGGTCTCAATGGCGATCAGGGGGATGGCTTGGTTTCCGGGCACGGCTTGTCCCATGGAACTGATGATGGGCACGACGTCTCCTTGAACGAGAGGACGTTTGAGTATGTTATGTTTGATAATAGCACCGCTATCGCTACCGATATCCATCATGACACCTTCGGGTGGAGCCAGCAGTACTTTCTGTGCAGGGCTCAGATCCGCTTTTTTAATTGTAATACGCTCGCCAATACCGACACCTGCGTTCTGTCGTGTGAAACTGTCAATACGAACGATCCCCTGTCCCCAGTCCTGTCGATCCGCTCTCCAGACCTTTGCAGCTGTTGTTTTCTTTCCCTGTATCTCCACGATGTCCCCCGGCGAGAGCTGCAGGCTGAGCAGTGTGCTCGGGTCAAGGCGTATGATACCCCTTCCTAGATCTATGGGGTGTGCTTTTTCCACTTTGATTTGTATTTCATCCATTGAAGTCATCCTGGAAGTCCTTTTTCTACATTACATTTGATCCAATACATAAATAGTATCTGGTGTTTGCTCTTCTTTTGTTAGTGATTCTTCTATATGGTCTATGTATCTGGCAGGTCTGCTGGTGTATAAGGCCATGGACCTCAACACAGGTGTGTTTGGAGATGGTTCATAGAACGTCCGTACGTAAGAAAACCCTCTCTACGGTTGGATTGATTAAACGGTGTGAAAACATTCCTAATTATATACTATAAAACAGTGAGATAGGTAGGCAGGTACTTCTTTCAACCCAACTCACAAATTTACATCTTTGCCCCATATAGCGATGATCTTGTCAATAGCGATGTGGGTATATCTATCGTCTTGCTTGATGGTTACCACGCCATCTGCACGTGCCTCGATCATTCCTTCGAACCTGTCTGGTCCTCCGCAGTAGTTGTAGGCATCCTTGTTCAGATAATGTTCCTAAATGACTGTATGGTATCCACCTTACTCTTCCCATATGGCGATGATCTTGTCAATGGCAATATGGGTGTAGCGGTCATCCCTTTTGATAGTAAGCACGCCATCGGCGCAGGCTTCAATGTATCCCATAAACCTGTCGGAGCCACCGCAGTAGACGTATACGTCCTTGTTCAGATAATGTTCTACTATGAAAGATTGCATATTTTTTTACCTCCAGATCTATATATTTTCCTTATTTCATAGGTATGGTGGATATATTCACCAACCACATGTACTAATATGTACAATCGATTATTTATAACGTGCGGTCTTTCAAAATAATTTGATAATGTATATGTGTGCCATATATATTATATATTATATATACGGTATAACTCATCCTTATTCCTGTCGTCGGTTGCAACTTCCTGGTCTTCCGATGACGTGGATGGGAGACGGTTACTTTTATGATATTCAAATCGCATCTGTAATATCATGGACAAGAACGGTCTATTCTCCGGCATCTCCAGAAACGTGGTTCTGCTCGGGATGGTGAGCCTGTTCACGGACATGAGCAGCCAGATGGTGTTCCCGCTACTGCCACTGTACCTGACCGGCGTGCTGGGGGCAGGGGCGTATGTAGTGGGTATCGTGGAAGGTGCGGCCCAGGCAAGTGCCTCCCTGTTCAAGTTTGTATCCGGTTACTGGTCTGACCGGCTCGGCAGGCGCAAGGTGTTCGTCCTTGCAGGTTATACGCTCTGCGCTGTTACCAAGCCGCTGCTGGCCTTTGCTAATGTGTGGACAACGGTGCTTGTAGTGAGGGTGGTGGAAAGGGTTGGCAAGGGAGTGCGAACGGCTCCCAGGGATTGCATTGTGGCGGAGTCCACCGACCAGCGTTATCGGGGCAGAGCATATGGTTTCCATCGGAGTATGGATGGGGTTGGTTCTATGGCGGGAGCAATGATTGCCTATCTGCTGCTACAATCGCTGGACTACAGGGACATTTTCCTGCTGGCCATGATCCCCGGGATACTGGCGGTGTGCTTCATCATTTTTGTCAGGGAAGAGGCTCAGCCAGTGGTGGAGAGAACATCGTCCATGACTGGGAGTTTCAGGGACCTGCCCTCCGGCCTACGCCGGTTCATTCTGGTTGCCTCCGTCTTTGCCCTGGGTCATTTCGGATATGCGTTCCTGCTGCTCAAGGCAGTGGATGTTGGCATGCCGGACCAGGGGGCGCTGTTGATGTATGTGATCTTCTACCTGGTCTATACGCTCTGCACGGTACCGGCAGGGGTAGTTTCGGATAAGGTTGGACGGCGGCCCGTACTGATGACGGGTTATCTGCTGTTCGCGTTGTTGGCCGGAGT
The DNA here is from genome assembly GCA_964423715.1 of uncultured Methanosarcinales archaeon. Lineage (GTDB taxonomy): Archaea > Halobacteriota > Methanosarcinia > Methanosarcinales > Methanosarcinaceae > JAIOTO01. The sequence goes on from CAYRGB010000046.1 coordinate 7,148, forward strand.
TTCCATGGTGGTGACCTCCGCGACGGGTGTCCTGGGGGTGTTTATTCTCTATGGTGTGTTCTTTGCCCTGATAGATGGCTCCCAGCGGGCGTTCGTTGTGGACCTGGCCCCCCCTCATCTCAAGGCTACCGCACTGGGAGCCTTCCATGCAGCTGTGGGACTGGTGGCCCTGCCCGGAGGGATGATCGCCGGGATGTTGTGGGATGCGTTCGGGCCGGAGATGACCTTCGCGTATGGGTCGGTGCTGGCAGTGGCTGCGCTGCTGATGTTCACGTTCGTTAAGGATTGAGACAAGGGATCGTCCTTAGTCCAGGAACTCCTTCAGGCCGTCACGCAGAGAGATATTTGGTTCAAAACCGATAGAGCGTGCTGCTGAGATATCCGCAACACTGTGCCGTATATCGCCGGCCAGGGGGTCGATGTGTTCTATCTCAGCTTGCTGATCATGTAGATGGAGGATGATGGTAGCCAGCTCGTTGATGGTGGTGGCGTCGCCAGTGCCGGCGTTGAGGACCTGACCGATGGCCCTGCTATTGTTGATCATGAGGGCTACCAGTTCCACGATATCATGTACAGATATGAAGTCACGGGTCTGCTCACCGTTCCCATAGATGCGGGGAGGCCGGCCGGCCCTGGCACGTTCCATGAACTTTGAGATGACTCCCGAATAGGGATTGGACGGATCCTGCCGACAGCCGGTAACCGTCAGGTCTCGGAAACAGGCGGAGGGCAGGTCAGGTGCACGCCCGATCATCCAGCACTATGTATCACCGT
>CAYRGB010000047.1:0-7913 GCA_964423715.1 uncultured Methanosarcinales archaeon
CAATGAAAAACACATAAAGATCCTGTTCGAACCCGACCACGATCATTACGTCATGGCAAATCCGATCATCGATACGGTATTCACGAACCTCATTTCCAATGCTATTAAGTACAGCCCCGAAAACAGCAAGGTATTCATTAATATTCACGATAACAACGAGTTCTGGAAAATCACCGTTACGGACTCTGGTGAAGGTGTCCCGGATGAGGATAAAGAATACATATTCGACCGTTTCAGGAGAGTTAACAAGACCGGTGTAATAGGTACGGGGCTGGGGCTTGCCATCGTGAAAAAAGTAGTGGATCTGCATGGTGGCCTCATTGGCATGGAAGATAATCCTGAGGGGAAGGGAACTGTGTTCGGAGTGATGCTACCAAAGTACGATCGGGATAACTGATGTGTTTGATAGCAAATATATTGAGCTTTTGGTATATTACCAAATATGGCTGTCGAACACCTGCCAAAACTGGTTGCAGAAAGCATTAAATAATATATTTGCACTATACTAAATATAGGCATCCAATAACGTATTTCTCCAATACCACAATAACATCTAAGGGAGACCACAAATTGAAGAATTCCGATGATGGATTGGGATTTCTAAGGGAAAGTTGCGCTGATACCAAAACCTGGCCAACAGAAAGCTCCAACTATCTGGAATATACCTATTATTAATTGTAAGACACGTAATATGAACTGGAAGACACATAATATGAACTGGAAGATCGCGTTTCTACTTGCCATGACACTGATATTGCTGACAAGTGGGTGCATTGGACCACATCCGGAAGACACCGATCGGTCGACCTATGATGGAGAAGACAGGATCATCGTGGCGGTGAGCATACCCCCACAGGCAGAGTTTGTGGAACAGATTGCCGGAAACCGGGTACGTACGATCGTGATGATCCCGCCAGGAGCAAGCCCGGCTACCCATGAACCAACTCCCGGACAGCTAAAGGACGTGGCTTATGCAAGCATGTATGCGATAGTCGGATCAGGACTGCCCTTTGAAGAAGTGTGGCTTACCAAGATCAGGGCGGTCAATCAGGACATGCTGATCGTAGACTCGTCCGAAGGGATCACTTTACGAATGATGGGGGAGGGAACAGATCCTCATATATGGACTTCCCCACAAAATGCGAAAGTTATGGTAGAGAACATTTATCAGGGTCTGGTCAGGATAGACCCCGACAATCAGGGTACCTATTATACGAACAAGGAAGAATACCTGGACAAACTCGATAAGGCAGACACTGATATCAGGAATGCCCTGTCTGGTAAAGAGGGAAGCAGTTTTATGGTCTTCCATCCTTCATGGGGCTACTTTGCCGATGAATACGAGCTCAACATGATACCTATTGAGATCGAAGGCAAGGAACCAAGTGCTCATCAATTGAGCCAGATCATCGACACGGCCAAACAAAATAATATAACGATCATATTCGTGCAGACACAATTCAGTTCCCAGAGTGCTGAGGCTATTGCACAGGAGATTGATGGGACGGTCGTTCCCATTGACCCGCTTGCAGAAAATTATGTGGAGAATATCGGGATCGTTAATGGAGCATTTGTACAGGGGCTGGCTGAATGACAAAGGTTGACCTGACGGGAGACGACGGATCATGAGTGCAGCGATCGATCTCGAAGGCGTGTGGGTATATTACAATGACGCAGTCGTACTTGAAAATGTGAAACTCACCGTGCAGGATGGGGGAATTTTTCTCGGGATCATTGGACCCAACGGGGGAGGAAAAAGTACCCTCCTGAAGGTTATATTGGGATTGATAAAACCACAAAAGGGAACAGTAAAGATATTTGGTAAAGACCCACGGAATGCTCGTCGATACATCGGGTATGTACCCCAATATCCAGCCTCGAACCTGAACTTCCCTATCAGTGTATGGGAAGTTGTCATGATGGGAAGAGTTGGACAAAAAGGACTGTTCAGGAGATATGGTGAAGATGACAAGAATGCAGCCTACGATGCATTGGAGAAGGTCGATATGCTGCAATACAGGGACCGCCAGATCGGAGAACTATCAGGAGGACAGCGACAACGTGTGTTCATTGCCCGATCCCTGGTCAACGACCCAAAACTTCTCCTGCTGGACGAGCCGGCAACCGGTATCGATTCAATAGCACAGAAGGAGTTCTATGAACTCCTGAATGACCTTAAGTCAACGATCACCATTGTCATGGTCACCCATGACATCAGCGCAGTGTCCGTATATGTGGACAAGATCGCATGTTTGAACCAGAAACTCTACTACCACAATTCAAAAGAATTGAAACCGGTAGACCTTGAGCGGGCCTACCAGTGCCCTGTGGATCTGATCGCACATGGTGTGCCGCACAGAGTATTGAAGGACCACCAGGGATGATACCATGTTGGAGATGCTGCAATACGATTTCATGAGATATGCCATCCTCGCCGGTCTGCTTGCTAGCATTGCCTGTGGAATTATTGGGGTCTATGTGGTGGTGAAACGTATCGTATTCATAAGTGGAGGGATCGCACATGCTTCATTCGGTGGCATCGGACTGGGATACTATCTCGGGGTAAATCCCATAATGGGCGTTCTCCCATTCAGCGTCGTATCTGCCCTGATCATTGGTCTTGTGAGCAGACGATCACGGATAGCAGAAGATACCGCGATCGGTATTCTGTGGTCAGTGGGGATGGCCATAGGAATCATCTTCATCGCAATGACACCAGGATATGCCCCTGACCTGATGACATACCTTTTTGGCAATATCCTTACAGTTCCTGTTACAGATATTTATCTGATGTTCATTCTCGATATCGTCATCGTAGGAACGGTATATTTGTTCTATAAGGAATTCATGGCTCTGAGCTACGATGAGGATTTCGCGAACGTTGCAGGCATACCTGTAGAACTTCTCTATCTGCTACTACTATGCCTGATAGCCCTGACAGTGGTGATAATGATACGTGTTGTGGGACTCATACTTGTCATCGCCCTCTTGACCATCCCCGCAGCATTGAGCCAGTGCTTCACCAAACGCCTTAGCACAATGATGTATCTCTCTATCCTGTTCGGTGCCTCATTTACCATAATTGGGCTCGTACTTTCATATTACTTTGATGTGCCGTCAGGTGCCACCATCATACTGGTCATGGCTACAGCATACATGTTGTATTCCTTATTTGAGAACTGGATCCATCTGGGCAAGCGCAAAAGTTATTAATTGTAGTAGCGAGAAACTTATGTCCGTGGGAAATAAACAAACCCAGACCTGATACGAACTTCAATAGAACTTCTTATTGATCAAATGGATCGATTATGGGTCATCGGTAACATTGACTTTATTCCATAAGGAACAAGATATGAACATATTATCAGATAAGATTCTGGATTCCACCTGCAAAGGGGTATGGGCTGTTGATAAAGATCAGAAGATCATCTTTTTTAACAGGGGAATGGAAGATTTTACCGGCCAGAAAATGGAGGATGTCCTTGGCAAGGATCTGGAGGAATATGTATATTCGTCTGAATATATCGGAGATGAAACGCATTTTAGAGAATTGTTCCTTCGTGTCAAAGAAACCCTTGAGCCTTCCCCATACAATTCCTTCCCCCTGATAACGAAAAATGGAAACCTGATATTCCAGACGGGAGAATTGATCCCTCTTCTTGATAATAATGGAAAATACGATGGGATAGTCTGTACCATAAAAAGTGTCACCAAACAGGAGATCAGCGAGGAAGCCCTACGCGACCGATTAAAAACAAAGAAGAGACTGCAGGAGATCTACAAGAACAGTCCCGTAATTGCGTTTTTGTGGACTGCTGAGGAAGACTGGCCTGTCGAATTCGTTTCGAAGAACATCGCGCAATTTGGATACACTCCTGATGATTTCACACCCGGAAAATTGAGATATGGTGACATTGTACACCCCAATGACCTGGACTTCGTACGCTCTGACATCTCGGAACTTGAAGTTGGCGGGCAAACATATTTTACCAAAGAGTACAGGATATTGACCCGATCTGGAAATATTCGCTGGGTCACCGAGCGTTCCATGCTTGGACGCAGCGAGGAAGGCGAACCCACGTATTATCAGGGGATCATAATCGATATCACTGACAGGAAACAGGCAGAAGAGGCCATGCTTGAATCTGAGAAGAAGTATCGCTTGATCTTTGAGAACTCACCCCTTGGAATATTCCATTTTGATGAGAAAGGAGTGATCACACATTGTAATGAAAATATAGTAAAGATCCTTGGCATTCCCAAAGAGAGGATCATTGGGTTCAATATGCTAACAGATCTGAAAAACGAAAAAATGAAGGAAGCTGTCCGTAAGGTATTTGATAGGAAAAACGGGCACTATGAGGGGGAATACACTGCCGGTGCAAGCCGAAAGGTCACACCGATCAAAGCTGACTACAGTCCAAATATCGGTGAGGACGGAGCTTTTCTGGGTGGGGTAGGTATCGTGGGAGATATCAGCGTTAGGATGAAAGCCGAAGAAGGCCTGCGTCTGGATGAATCCCGTCTTGAAACACTGGTGAAACTCAACCAGATGACAGAGGCCTCGTTGCAGGAGATCATTGACTTTGCACGGGACGAAGGGGTCCGGCTCACCAGCAGCGACATTGGATACATCGCCTTCCTTGATGAGGATGAGAAGGTACTCAACATGAGATCATGGTCCGATAATGCTATTAACGTCTGCAGGATACAGGATCAGGTCATTGAGATCCCCATCACGAATACAGGACTCTGGGGGGAAGCTGTACGGCAGAGGAAAGCCTATATCAACAATGATTATAATGCCCCCAATCCACTTAAGAAAGGATATCCAGAAGGACACGTGAAACTTATCCGCCACATGGACGTCCCTGTTTTGGAAAAAGGTAAGATCGTGGCTCTTGTGGGCGTAGGCAACAAAAAAGAGGACTATGATGATTCGGACGTTCGACAACTCAGGCTTCTGATACAGGGTATGTGGAGACTTGTACAGCGCAGAAAAGCGGAAGATGATCTCAAGGAATATGCAGAACAACTGGCGGTAGCAAATGAGGAGCTCAAGTCCCTTGATAAGATGAAGGATGAGTTCCTGTCCAATATAAGTCATGAGCTCAAGACACCTCTTACATCCATCAAAGGATACACCCAGTTGGTATGTGATGGCACGCTGGGTGATCTTAATGAGCAACAGAAAAAAGCCGAGATCACCGTTCTGAGGAATACGGATCGTCTCAAGAGGCTGGTGGATTCTCTGCTCTATCTCAGCAGGACGCGGGCAGGGACAGTAGAGTATTTATTTGAGCCTTTGCAGATATCCCCGATCATTGATGACACCTTCCTTGACCTAAAGGTCCAGGCCGATGGGAAGGGAATTACACTGGAGAAGAATGTGCCCGACAATCTTCCAGCTATCAATGGCGATAGGGATAAACTGATGGACATGCTGATGAATCTTGTTGATAATTCCATCAAATTCACTCCAAAAGGTGGTACGGTAACAGCCAGCATTGAGGAGGAAGAGAAATATCTCCATCTCGTTGTGAAGGATATGGGCATAGGTATTCCGAAGGATAAGATCCCGGAACTGTTCCAGAGATTCTACCAGATAGATGCTTCCGGAAAACGTAAATATGGGGGTACGGGGCTTGGACTCTATATATGCAAGGAGATCGTGGAAGTGCATAATGGGAATGTCTGGATAGAAAGCGAGGGCGAAGGACAGGGAACAGAGGTCCATATCCAACTGCCAAAATTAAATGCAAACGATTGAACCGATAGTTCCTGCTCTGTTGGTGAAAGAGTTTGTCAAGATGCATAAAGGAGAGGTTGGGGGTGGAAAGCGAGCCGTCCGTGAGAAGCACGTTCACCTTCATAATTCCAGTCGGAACAAAGTGAAACAGGGTACTGGGAAGATATTTGAACTCACACGACATGATCAATGTACACGGGGTAGTTGCGCATGAGATGGAAAGATATTACGTTAGAGAAAAAGCTAACAGTACTTCTTGTGACAGGGATCGTCCTACTGTCACTTATTTTTGCCAGCCTGTCAATCTCCACGGTCACAACATGGGAAGAGGAGATGGCCTACCAGCAATCCATCCAGACTGCCAGGAGCTACGCCAACCAGTTCGATGTGGACATGGCTACCGCTATGACAATAGCAAGGACCATTGCCACTACAATGGAACAATACGAGAACGCTGATCGGGACGAGGTCAACAACATCCTTAAGCGGTTGCTTGTGGAAAATCCTGATCTGATCGGGACCTATGTGTGTTATGAACCCAATGCTTTTGACGGCAAGGATGCAGAATACATCAATGCACCCGGTCATGACTCAAGTGGGCGTTTTGTTCCTTACTGGAACAGTATAGAAGGAGTGGTGGACGTTGAACCGCTTGTGCATTACGGATCATGGGACTATTACCAGTTGCCCAAACAGACGAAACATGATGTGGTGACAGAACCCTATCTCTATCAGGGTGCCCTGATGGTCAGTTATGATGTCCCCATAATTCGAAATGGGGAGTTCATCGGTATTGGAGGAGTGGACCGGTCGCTTAATTACATCGATGGGACGGTCAGCGACATCCAGATATTCGACAGCGGTTATGCGGTAGTGACGAGCCGTACGGGGATACTGATGTCACATCCAGTAGAAAAGGACTGGATCGGAACGAAGACGCTTGACGATTTTAATGACGATGCCATCAGTGAAATAGCGGATGATATCGAACATGGGAAGGGCGGATACATTGAGACACTGGACCCGACCACCGGCAAAGATGTGATAATGTTCTACGAACCTGTGAAAACATCGAATTTTTCTTTCATTCTGATCGTTTCAAAGGATGAGATGCTGGCAGGTGTTACCAACCTGCGGAACAGACTGATCCTCATCTCCGCATTCTCCATTCTTTTTATGGGCGTGCTCGCCTACCTGATCGCAGGATTCGTGTCCAGACCCATCAACAGGATCCTCGATAACTTCAAGGCGATATCAGATGATGCCATCATTGGAAAACTGGCTACAAGAGCAGACACCGATGTGGACATTGATTTCAGGAAGATTCCTGAAGGATTGAACGAGATCCTGGATTCTCTGACAGAGGCGAACCTGTTAAAAGAGGAAATGCAGAATACGTTAAATCTCAGTCATGTAATTGTCTTCAAATGGAAAGCAGAAGGGAACTGGCCTGTGGTTCTCGTATCTGAGAACATCACCCAGTTTGGATATACGCAGGAAGAGTTTCTGTCTGGAGAGAAAGACTATGGTGATATCGTATTTCCGGAAGACATTAACAATGTAAAAATTAAACTATCTGAAAATATCGAAGCCGGCATACCCGAATTCGGTCAAGAGCATAGGATAATCACAAAATTCGGGGATGTGCGATGGGTGGATGGACGAACACTGATACAGCGAAACAGTAAGGGTGATGTGGAGTATCTGCAGGTCATTATCCTGGATATTACTGATAAAAAGAAGGTAGAGGAGGCCATGCTTGAATCTGAGAAGAAGTATCGCTTGATCTTTGAGAACTCACCCCTTGGAATATTCCATTTTGATCAACATGGAGCCATTACCCATTGTAATAGAAAATACCTTAACATTATTGATGCGACCAGGGAAGAGATCATCGGCTTTAACATGGTGACTTCCATTCGAGACGAAAACATGAAGGCTGCTGTTGAAGCCGTTCTCTCAGGAAAGCTAGGGCATTATGAGGGCAAGTATCGCTGTGTCATCAGTGGTAAACTCGTTCCAATCAAAGCCGAGTACAACCCAAATATATCAGAAGACGGTTCATTGCTGGGAGGTATCGGCATATTTGAAGATATTACCCTGCGCAAGCAGGCAGAAGAGGCCATGCTTGAATCTGAGAAGAAGTATCGCTTGATCTTTGAGA
>CAYRGB010000048.1:0-7808 GCA_964423715.1 uncultured Methanosarcinales archaeon
TTTGTCCGATTTCAGCAATCCGAGAAAAGGAGGGATCATTGCCATTGGCCTTAAGGATGGAGATGAGCTTGTGAATGTGATCCAAACCGATGGTTCAAAGGAGATCATCATGGTATCCCGACATGGAAAAGCCATCCGATTCCCGGAAAAACAGGTAAGATCCATGGGTCGGTCTGCCAGAGGTGTACATGGCATGAAGCTTGGTGAGGGTGATCTGGTCGTGAACCTTGATGTCGTAGACAATGATGGAAAACTCCTGACCGTGACCGAGAAGGGGTATGGTAAACGAACCACATTTGAAGAATACCGATCCATGCGTCGGGAAGGACAGGGCGTGATCACCATTATTACAAGCCTGCGCAACGGACCTGTGATCAATGTGAAGAACGTTCACGATGAAGATGAAGTGATACTGACCAGTTCGGAGGGGATCGTAATACGAATTCCTGTGACGGATATCCGAGCACAGGGCCGGAACACCCAGGGTGTAAAGGTCATGAATGTGCGCTCCGGAGATAAAGTGGTGGGCGTTGCTAGAATAAAACCTGAAGAGCAAGAGTGACGTATAAAAAGTAACACTTTTAACCATTGACTTATTTAGTAGATTCAATCAATACAAAAAAAGGATGATCCAATGGAACTTGAAAACCTAAGACATGGTACAGAACTCATAAAACGCGGCTTTGCAAAGATGCAAAAAGGCGGTGTCATCATGGACGTAACAAATGCTGAAGAGGCAAAGATCGCTGAAGATGCAGGAGCTGTTGCTGTTATGGCACTGTATGCGGTACCTGCCGACATCCGTAAGGCTGGCGGTGTGGCAAGAATGGCAGACCCTGTGGTCACTGCAGATATCATTGATACGGTCACCATCCCGGTGATGGCAAAAGCACGAATCGGACATTTCGTGGAAGCTGAGATCCTGCAGGCTTTGGGCGCAGATATGATCGATGAATCCGAGGTGCTAACGCCTGCCGATGAAAAATATCACATTGATAAGACCGAGTTTACAGTGCCGTTCGTCTGCGGTGCCCGCAACCTTGGCGAGGCACTGAGACGGATCAATGAGGGTGCGGCCATGATCCGAACCAAGGGAGAAGCTGGGACCGGAGATGTCAGGGAAGCGGTGCGCCACATGAAACAGATCATGGGTGAGATCCGCCAGCTTTCCGGCAAGAATAAGGAAGAGCTGATATTGGTAGCCCGTGAGATCGAGGCACCCATTGAACTTGTGATGGAGACTGCACAGATGCAGCGTCTGCCGGTGGTGAACTTTGCAGCAGGTGGAGTTGCCACCCCTGCGGACGCAGCTCTCATGATGAGACTTGGTGCTGACGGCGTGTTCGTGGGTTCAGGGATCTTCAAGGCGGAGAATCCGGCAAAGATGGCATCCGCCATCGTGGAAGCGGTCAATAACTATGATAAACCGGAAGTGCTCGCAGAGGTATCAAAGGGTATCGGCGCAGGTATGGAAGGCATCAGTATTGATACGATCCCGGAAGAGCAGGTCCTGCAGACACGTGGCTGGTAACCCTTACCTTCTTTGTTAGTGGTGTGATGATGCGTATTGGTGTGATAGCCATACAGGGTGACGTATCGGAACATGTTGAATCCCTGAGGCGTGCCTTGGATGAGCAGGGAGAAAGCGCCGATATCATCACGATCAAACACAGCGGAATGGTCCCTGAATGTGATGCGGTGGTTCTGCCTGGGGGCGAAAGTACCACCCTCGGGCGACTGCTCGTGCGGGAAGGGATCGCCGATGAGCTCAGACAGGCCAGTGAGCGGGGCATCCCCATTATGGGCACATGTGCGGGCATGATACTGATGGCAAAGGCAGGGAATGCCCAGGTCAAACGGACACACCAGCATCTGCTTGGCCTGATGGATGTGACAGTAAATCGCAATGCATTCGGACGACAGCATGAGTCCTTCGAGACAGCACTGGATATCGCTTTCCTGGACTCGCCGTACAATGCTTTATTCATCCGTGCACCTGCTATCGTGGAAGCAGGCGAAGGTGTCAGGGTCCTGTCGAGGATCGGTGACAGGATCGTTGCTGCACAGCAGGACAATGTCCTTGCTATTGCATTTCATCCTGAACTGACCCGTGACAGCCGCATGCATTATTATTTCCTGGATATGATCAGGAAGAGAAAGTCACCCCTGCGACTGGATTAACCTGGGTGCATAAATTTACAAATTTCAGAATGTAAAAAAGAAAGATTATTATACCCTCATATCCCATCCTCTAGTAGATATATCAATGTAAATGATCGTTAATAGGTGAATAATATGGTAAAACTTACACAAGAAATGAAAGACGCTTTTTCCAAAGTACGAATATTCCCATTTGCAACAGCATCAAAGGATGGAGTTCCCAACGTCATACCTATTGGCATGTGTCAGCTGGCCGACGACGAGACCATCTGGATAATTGATAATTATTTCCTGAAGACCCGTCAGAACCTGGATGAGAATCCCCAGGCATCAATGTTCATATGGGGCCCGGAGATTAAAGGATGCTACCAGATAAAGGGTCAGATCGAGATCAAAACAAGTGGGGAAGATTACGAAAAGGCTTATACTATCGCAAAGGGAAAGGGTGATAAATATCCTGCAAAGGCACTTATGATCATGAAGATCATGGAAGTCTTCGAATGTAAGTCCGGAGACTATGCGGGAACAAAACTCCTGTGATCAAGATAGAGAAAAAGAAATATATACTGGTCGGGGTATGGGTATCCCAGGAACCTGAGTCCATCAGGCAGTGATGTCCATTCCATTTTTTATTATAGAGTACGATGAACAGTTCCTGTGCTCTGTTCGATCCATACACCAGGAGATAATTCTTGTCAGCCTTCGTTTGCTGGATCCATTTCCCCTACATCCGTAACTGGCTCCGATCGCTGTCGGTACCAATCAAACAATTCGTACCCCCAGCGGATGGCCTCAGGTTCATTGCAGATGAGAGAACGATGTTCATACCTCCCCTGCCGATCGAGAAGTGAAAGATACAGGATCCTATCCGTCACCACCAGTATGGCCGGCATGGTGGCGCCCATATAGACACTGATCTCGGAGTTATCCTGCCATATCAGGGTATCTGTTTCCATCGGGAACCTTTCGCTTTGCCGATTGAAAGAATGAGGAGTCATTACCAATGATATATGGACACTTTTCTGAGCAAGCTCCGCGTAGATGGGAGGGAATGCAGGATGATAGACGGAAACGAAAGTAACAATGTCCTCTGATCGTATCAGATTATCCATGATATGCTTATTTGGCTGGAACGTATCGACAAGGGGTGGTTCGATTACTGTACAGCCCTGCAACTCACCTATCCGATCCAGCAGATGCCCGGGAACTGCACTCAGATCGTGTTCATTCAGATAGTCGTAATGAGTATCCAGAATTTCGAGCGTTGTAAGTACCGGTTTTATATTTTCAATAATGAGTTTCCCGAGCGGTGACAAACTGTAGAACGCATCTCTCTGGATTACCAGACCAGATTCCTTTAATATTTTGATCTGAGGAAGTATGGACGTTGAGGTCTCATCGAGCTTTTCCTTGATCTCATCTATACCGCAGTCACCGCCCATTAACAACAGGAGAAGGTTCTTTCTCTTTTCAGAAAAACATGTAATATTCACAAGCGACTTATTCATTCAATACCTCATCATCAATGACCTCTATAGTGTCTTTTTCATAATACATCTGTTTTTCATAGATGGCGATTGACGATGGAAGGATTCCCGGTCTTTTGTCGGTAGTAAGGTAGATATAACTTGCTATGTGAGTGTAATACTCAAGATAACCTTTAATAATATTGTTCAGGCATTTGGGTCTGCGTCCCACCACCAGGATCAGTGGCCATTGTATGATCAAGCAGATGCCTGCCAGTGTCCCATAGATCGAAAGGACAATACCTATCAGCATCGAATAGATTATCCTTATAAATAATTCAATGCGGCTTGCCCGTGGATTAAGGACGAACAACTGTTTGGTCCATTTATTATCATTATATGTCATTATAACTCCATACTGGCATCATATCACTTTTTCATGATGCTGTCCTTTTTTATGTAAATGATAACCAGAACCGCAACGAAAAACAGGAACATAAGAACAACAGGGGACATTATCTTCCTGAACCATTCCTGCTGCAGTTTTTTCTGGGCTATTTCTCTGCCATGACTCGCCTGGGGATCATCCGCATCAAGTTCAAGGGCTTCTTCAAATGAACCCTTCGCAGCCCCATAGCTACCCAAAGCATACTGGGCATATCCCCTACCGGTCCATGCAAGAGTATAGCTCTCGTCCAGAGAAATAGCCTGATCAAAGGCATCGATTGCTTCGTCATATCGATCAAGTTCATACAATGTAAATCCCATTCCGCTCCAGGCATTGGCATACCCCTCGTCACCAGACACCGCATTCTCGTACGCTGTAACTGCCTCCTCATACCGACCCAGCTCGTACAGAGCATAGCCTTTCCCATTCCAGGCAATGGCATAGTTTGGGTCAAGTTCGATCGCCTGGTCGTAAGCATCGAGCGCTTCATCGTTATTTCCAAGCTCGTACAGAGCATTGCCCTTCCCGACCCATGCATTCGTATAATCAGGATCGATCCCGATGGCACTGTTGAATGCATCCAGCGCTTCTGTATGTGATCCAATACGCATCAGCGAGTACCCTTTCCCGACCCATGCGAGCGCATGGTCTGGATAACGATCAAGAGTATTATCGTATGCAGCTAAAGAATCATCATACATGTGCAATTCGAACAGGATGCGTCCGGTCCTATACCATACATCCGGATTTTCTACTCCGATATCCAGCACTTCACGAAATATGCTCTTTGCTGCAATATACTGATCCAGCTCATAGAGAGCATTGCCCTTTCCGATCCACGCATCAATATTATCCGCATCGATGGCGATGACCTGATCATATGCATCGACTGCCTCAACATAACGTTCAAGGGCATATAGCGTATCACCCTTGCTTTTCAGGACATCGGCATCCTCTGGATCAAATGAGATGGCCATCTCGTATGCAGCCAGTGCTTCCTCGTAGTCTTTCAGAGCATAATAAGCATCCCCCTTTCCGACCCATGCCGCCTGATACGAGGAACTGAGCCGAATGGCCATGTCATATGCAAGCAGCGCCTTTTCATAATCCTTATTTTCAAGAAGAGCATTGCCTGATGCTGTCCACTTACTGGTGGACATGGCAGATACAGGTTCAATGTATATTACTGACACCACCAGTAGCAACAGGACTATGATGGCGACCTTCCCTGACTGTTTCACAGAACATCTGTACGGTATCGGACTGAAGTTAAACAAAAAACATCCCCTCAAAGAATGAAATTATTATATTGATGCAGTTATTTGGTTGTTCAAAATATAAATAGTTTCAGTATTTGAAATAGAGATTATCAAATCAGGTCATAATTCCTCCCATTCTGATTTGATGATATTTCCTTCATACATAATTTGCAAATGAATTCGTTTCATTCACTCAATTTTGCAAATTCGTTAATACGAACAATTAATATACTATTAAATAACGTGGCTGCATCATATACTCTAAGATATGATGCACACAAATACAGGTAAACACACCCATCCTTACGAGCTAAATGCCTGCCAAATCCCAGTGTGTAGCAAGTACGGTCATCGCACAACATGTGGGTGTGGGATGCCATCTTGCCTGAGAGGTGACACCAGGAATGGTCTTCAATTATGGGAGACTGATGGAATTACCATCAAATACTGAGTTCTTCCATCCGTCCCACAGCTTCGTTGATGCGCTCGACGGTCTGTGTCAGTGAGAACCGTATGTAGCCTTCCCCATAATCTCCAAACCCGACACCAGGGGTTGCCACGATGCCGGCTTTCTCGAGCAGGAGCCTGGAGAATCCGATGGAATCATAGTTCTTCGGGATCGGTGTCCATACATAGAATGTCGCTTTTGGTGGTTTCACATCAAGACCTATGGCATTGAGTCCTTTGAGCAGTGCATCCCGCCGGTCAGTATATATGTTGTTCATATCAGCAACGCACTGCTGTGAACTCGAGAGTGCGGTGATACCGGCTCGCTGCACGGCATCGAATGCTCCTGAATCAATGTTGGACTTGACCTTGCCAAAACCACTGATGATATCGCTGTTACCAACGGCAAAGGCAATGCGCCAGCCGGTCATGTTGTAGGTCTTGGACAGGGAATACAGTTCGATGCCTACGTCCATGGCACCATCCACACTCAAAAAGCTCGGGGACTGGTATCCGTCATAGACCATATCAGAGTACGCATTATCATGAATTACAACAATATCATTCTCCCTGGCAAAATCCACAACCTCCTCAAAGAAATTCAAAGGAGCTGTGGCCGAGGTCGGATTATTCGGATAGTTGAGGAACATGAGCTTCGTCTTCTTGAGAACATCTGTAGGGACAGTGTCAAGGTCCGGCAGGAAATCATTCTCCTTGAGCAGGGGCATGATATAAGGCACGCCCCCTGCGAACTGGGTCCCGATCTTATATACGGGGTAGGCAGGGTCCGGCACCAGTGCCACGTCACCCGGGTTCAGGAATGCAAGAGGTAAATGAGCTACGCCTTCCTTGGAACCGATCATCGTGAGTGCCTCTGAGGCAGGATCGATGTCGATACCTTTGGTATCCTTACACCATTGTGCAGCAGCCTCCCTGAACTCCATCATGCCGGCATATGATGGGTAGCGGTGAGTGGCAGGATCACGTACCGCCTCGCACAGGGACTCCACTATATGGGACGGGGTGGGTTGGTCCGGATCGCCGATACCAAGATCGATCACATCCACACCTTTGGATATCATCTCTGTTTTTGCTTCATCGATCGTTGCGAACAAATATGGAGGTAGTGCATTGATTCTGTCTGCGTACATTGGTTCACCTTATTGTATGATAGTGTATTTCCATTTATTGATTATTATAACCGCCTTTATTGTAGCAAACCTATTTAAGAATCATGGGTGTTTGTCTGCACGGCCAACAGCGCAGAAATTGCAGTTGTGCTATGATCCAGAACATAATCCCATGGACTGGAATATGTTGCTGGTTCCTCTGCCCTATGTTCATATAAAAACCGATAAAGTTAAAATGCAAAACAACATATAATTTCCAATTTAAAGATAGGTGCCCAATGTAGTTCCCTTCCACGACCCATAGGCCAAAACCCTTTGCAAGTACCATTTTCTTTGTAGCTCTGCTATTTTTTTTTGTAGTGCCCACGTTGGCAAAAGAAGCAACGAACAATGACGTGGGACAATACATGACAACATCACTCCCGGGATCAAACATAGCTCTGTTGTTCTACACAGGCTCGCTGATACTCATAATCCTCCTTACAATTCCATTATACCTGCAGGTAAAGAAAAAGATCTCAGGACTTGATCAGGCAAACAACGATCTTAAAAAAGATATTAGAAAACTGGAACTCGCAGAACAGGAAGCTCAGCACTACGTTGATGAGCTTAAACAATCAAATGAGTTCAAAGACACATTTACAGACATACTCCACCATGATCTGCTTAATCCTGCAAATGTGGTCAAAGGATTTACACGGGTACTTCAGAGAGACGAATCAGATGAACAAAGGCAGAGATTCCTGCAACTGATCCAGATGAACAACGACAAAATGATCAATCTTATCGAGAACGCTGCTCAATTTGCAAAGCTTGAGAACTTTGAGCTACTCGATGTAAAAAGGATCGAACTTAATAATATGATCAAACTGTCCATCGAAGGGTTGCGGGTCCAGAT
>CAYRGB010000049.1:0-7750 GCA_964423715.1 uncultured Methanosarcinales archaeon
TTCCAATGAACAGGTGATCTTTGGAAGTGCAAGTCGCAAGGTAGCATGTCTTGTATGTGGTAGGACCCTGGCAGAACCAACCGGCGGTAAATCTACGATCACAACACATATACTGGAAGTACTCGAATAAAGGGATTCATAATGGATAATAACAGATGGCCAGAGAGTGGTGAATTTGTCGTATGCAAGGTAAAGACGGTCACCGATTTCGGAGCCTATACCCTTCTTGAGGAGTATGGAGATAAAGAAGGATTTATCCACATCTCAGAAATAAAAGCAGGATGGGTCAAATATGTCCGTGATTTTGTTCGAGAAGGGCAGAAGATCGTCTGTAAGGTCCTTAACGTAGATACTACACGCCGTCACATTGATCTGTCGCTGAAGGATGTTAATGAACATCAAAAGAGAGCGAAGATACAGGACTGGAAGAACGAGCAGAAAGCTCACAAATGGTTGCAGTTCGTGGCCGAAGAGGCAAACGAGACGCCAGAGACGATGCAGGCATTGCAGGCAGTGATCATGGACGATTTTGGGAGTTGCCATGCTGCTTTTGAAGAAAGTGCCATGTATGGCGTGGATGCTTTCAAGGACATTGATATCGATAAGAAGATAATATCCATCATCGTAAGACTGGCTCAGGAGAACATCAAATTACCATTCGTGGAGATTGCCGGCCATGTGGACCTGACCTCAGACCTCCCAGATGGCATCGAGATCATTACAAGTGCACTGCGAGAAGCAGATAATGTGACGAAAGATGATGATGTCAATATCCATATCGCATATACCGGTGCCCCGCGTTATCGCATAAAGGTTACTGCACCGGATTATAAGGTAGCTGAAGCTGTATTGAAGGATTCGTCACAAAGAGCGATCGACAAGATACACAAAATGGGTGGAGAAGGTATATTTTATAGACATATTGAATCCGCTCAGGTGTGATGTCCTTTGTCCGGGGACATTGTCTATGAAATAATACCAATCCGACTTTATCGGCCTCCATGCACACTGTTCAAGGCCTACAAGTTGATTCAACCTAAAGGAGGATATTTTTGAGCAGGATTCGCAGATGTGTCCAGTGTGGACAATATACACTAAAGGACACCTGTCCTGAATGTGGTAACCGGACGCGCGATCCACGTCCTGCCCGGTATTCTCCGATCGATCCTTATGGAAAGTACCGCAGAATTAGCAAACAGAGAGGAATGTTAGATGCAAGAGACTAAAGTTGTTCGCCTGAAAGATGATGTCCGTCTGGATAATTCCATACTACTGGTAGGCCTACCAGGTGTTGGACATGTGGGGAAACTCGTTGTCGACCTTTTGATCGATGAACTGGACGCAGAGAAGATCATAGAGATATATTCTCCGCATTTCCCTCCACAGGTGGTCGTGGACGAGAACAGTACAGTACGCCTTGTGAACAACGAATTCTTTATCTGTAGAGCAAATGATACGGATATCGTTATCCTAGCAGGTAACCAGCAGAGTGCCACAGGGAAAGGGCATTATGAATTGGGCGAGCTGTACATGCAGATCGCAGAAGAACTCAACGTGTCAAGGATATACACACTCGGAGGATTCCCTACCGGTCAGTTGGACCATATAGAAGAGGTGATGGGTGCTGTTAATGATGCATCAATGATCGAGGAACTCAAAGAACACAATGTTGTTTTCAGGGAGAATGAACCCGGTGGGGGAATTGTGGGTGCTGCCGGACTGATCCTGGGACTCAGCAAATTCAGGGATATCGGTGCTGCCTGTCTGATGGGAATGACATCCGGATATATGGTAGACCCAAAGAGTGCCCAGTCCCTGATGGGTGTGCTCAGTAGCATACTGGGTATTGAAGTAGATGTCAGCAAGCTGGAAGAGCGGGCAAAGGATATGGAAAAGGTCGTTGCCAACCTGATGGAGGCAAAACAACAGCAACAACAGATGATACCTGATAGCACAAGGGACGAGGATCTCGGATACATAGGATAACGATAACGCATGCTGATCAATGCCGACCTGCATCTACATTCCAGATATTCTATGGCATGTTCCAAAAGGATGGAACTGCCCACCATAGCACAGGAGGCAAAGAAAAAAGGTATCGACCTCGTAGCCACCGGGGACTGTATCCATCCGCAGTGGTTGAAGGCGATCAAGGAAGCGGCCTATGATGACGAGACGATCGTCATACATGACACTCATTTTATACCTACTACCGAAATAGAGGACTGCAACCGCGTACACCATCTCCTGATATTGCCATCCATTTCAAAGACGGAGGAACTGGCAGAAGAGATGGCGAAACACGGCAATATCATCTCGGATGGCAGGCCCACAGTTCGACTGGATGGCTGCCAGATCGCAGAGATCGCAACGGATGTCGGCGCCCTGATAGGCCCGTGCCATGCGTTCACCCCGTGGACCGCCCTGTACGCTGCCCATGATTCTCTCCAGAGTTGCTACCAGGACATGACTGATCACATCTCCTTCGTGGAACTCGGACTCAGTGCGGACACCGACTATGCGGACCGTATAGATGAACTGCACCGCCTCACGTTCCTCTCAAATTCGGATGCTCACTCCCCTTGGTCCAATAAGCTCGCGCGAGAATTCACCCAGTTCGAGGTCCCCCAGATCGATTTCAACGGTCTTGAAAAAGCCATCCTCAGACAGGACGGATATGGGGCAACCCTCAATGTGGGCCTCTTCCCACAGGAAGGCAAATACAACCTATCCGCATGTAGCAGATGCCACACACAATACACCCTTGAGGAGTGCCGGTCATACAACTGGCGCTGCCCGTGTGGTGGGCAGATCAAGAAAGGCGTGTTCGAGCGGGTACAGGAACTGGCAAACCATGATACACCCCATCATCCTGATCACCGCCCCCCATACCTGCACCTCATGCCCCTTGCCGAGATCATCATGATGGCCCTGGGGCATGCCAGCATCAGCACCAAGGGCGTGAAGACCGCCTGGGAAACCCTTGTGGAAACGTTCGGCAGCGAGGTCGCCGTCCTCCTGGATGCGGACCTTGACCAGCTCGGTCCCGTGGACCCGCGGATCGTGGATGCCATCGCGACCTTTCGCAATAATGATGTCATCATCCACCCGGGAGGCGGAGGGAAGTACGGCTGGATCGAACTGCCACAGCGGGACGAGTCGCCTACTGAAAAAACAGATAACCAGAGCTCACTCTTTGATTTCTGACCCTCTTCGATACATATATAATAGATAAAACCCTTTACAGATGACAATGCCGGGGTGGCAGAGCGGACTAATCCAACGGTGACATAAAGCCGCGGAGTCTAAACGCGGCAGGCTCGAGACCTGTTTCTCCTTACGGAGTGCTTGGGTTCGAATCCCAACCCCGGCGTGAGATTCCCAGTAAAACGCCCCTAGTACTTTCATCAGACTAACTTGGGATATATATCCCAAAAGAAGAGGAGGTATTGGTATTGTTCTATATTTTTTGCAGACAGGGATTGATAACTCCTTAGATTTCAAGTTATTAATCAAAAGGTTTTAATTTAATTGCTTTATTAACAAATAGCATATATGTTTTGAAATTAATACAGGAGTTGCTTTTTAATGGACACAAAACCAATTGCAATCGATAAATCATACAAAATTCGAGATAACCAGTTTTGGTATAACGACTGCAGTTTCATTGATATTATAAGGAATAAAAAATCGATTGTTGTGAATATTCATGGCCTTGGAGTAAGAGAACTGAAACATGCAAAAAAGGGTACAGATAATAGACCAACTTTATCATATACATTTTCTGATGAAGAGGATCGAGATTGGTGGATAAAAAATAGAGGTGAAGTAATTACTGTAGAATTGTTGAGCGTAAGCGGAATTTCCCAGTAAAATATAATGCCAGACCCTACGACAGGAGTCCGGCATTAAAATGACCGATCCTCACTCAAGCACGTTATCAGTCTGCAATTCAAAGGTGTCATTAACACCATTGACATCCACAGTATAGACACCTTTCTCGAGCCCATACACATCCAGAGGGATCGTTACCTCGAACGGTTCGATCGCCTGTGTGCACATGGCATCCTTCGGCCGCATCGTTCGGAGTGTGACATCAAAAACATTACCCACTCGCTGCACAGTGATATGATCCTCATCGATCACGGTGCACCCATCCGATACATAGCCACTAGCCACCGCGCTGACCTGCACAGGGAACGATTCCATCACCAGTACCTGTACGTCCTCCACCATAGCATCGTCGAAGACATATTCGATATTCTCAGCATCCTCAGTTATCCCGTCTGTAGGGACCACAGTCACGATAAGGTCAAAGGTGCCCTCATCCCCTGTGTCATTTTCCCAGGATCGTGTGTAGATACCCGAGATCGCCTGCTCGCCACCGGTCTGTGCCTCAAACGTCCATGTATGGACACCCCCAACACCGGTCATGCCTTCCTCATGCATATCCTCAACGTACTGGTCATCCTGAAGCACCAGTCCGTCGGTGGCACTCAGGTCCCACGAGTAACCGGTGGTGGGATTCTCCATGAGTTCGACCTGGACAAGATCACCCGCATTGACCTGGACCGATAGCCCAGTATCGTTGCCTGTGAATATTTCCTTCGATACCGACACCGATGCATCCTCTCCGGTATCACTCGTCTGTGAAGTATCAGTGCATCCCAATGATAGCACGGTCACGGTTACCAAAAGGATGCATAGAAGCACAACAGTGCCCATACCTGTATATCGATTGTTCATATTGTCATTATCTCCATGTGCTGTGATCCTGATATTCAGACCATTGCCCTGTAACTATATAATATTTATTTAAACTTCGAACTCGTTCGAACCTTAACCTCGACAAATGATAGACAGGACCACATTTCGCCTTACAGTTAAATATTATCAGATGCTATTTTATGATAATAGAAAAACATAATAGAAAAACTTGGGAGTGCAGCATGATACGACTATACCGAACACTGATATTGTCCCTACTGTTAATGATGATAACCGCTCCAGCATCCGCAGCCGGTGATCTGGACAATACCAATGGGATTGAGATCACGGACATATACAGTGATATCGACTCATGTGATATTACCATTAGATCCTCGGTGGCGCTGCAGGACGTGAGCCTGCAGGCCCAATTGGTCCATGAAGAAGAGATGCTCGACGCCCGGACGATCCCCCTAGAGGATATCCAGGCAAACTCAGATATCATCAGGGTCATTGCTTGGGACCCGAACGATACGGATGATGGAGGATATCAGGTACATATAAGCCTGTTGAGCGATAACGACGAGATCTGCAACCGCACGCATGCGTTTGTGTACGGCCACCAGGTCCTCCCTGTGGTCACCATCGATAGCCTTATATCGAACTCGGAAAGCATCAATGCACTCATAACACCCCATAGATCGGTGCTCATGGATATCGACTACATGCTGGTCGATGGCTCACAGGTCATCTACACAAAACGAGATGAAATGGTACCGATACATACCCAGCCATTGGCCGTGCAGCAACGGTGGAACATACTCCTTACGAACGAACACCAGTACAATGGAAGGATCAAGGTCCACCTGTATGACCCCATTGAGACGACAATCGCATCCACAATGTCCTTTTACTCCAAGGATGATGCACGGATCACCGATATATATAAGGATGAGATCGGAGCAAGTGCCACCATTGTCGGCGAATCGCAGGTCCCCTTTGACGGTTCGATCCGCTTTACTGTAATGGATGATAAGAGCAGCACCATCCAGACGATCACAAGAACGGTCCCCACCCTATTGACCGATGATGATGAGACTGCTGAAGCGATCTGGGACCAAAAATTGCCTGCAGGGAAATACCGGTTGATCATTGATGTTATTGGCAACGATGACTACATACTTGACAGCAAAGAGACGATCATCTATGTCGAAGAAACAGCTACCGGATCAGAAAACGATACTGCCACATACACGAATGGAGAAAAGGATGCAGACGCTATGTCAGGGTTCCTGATCGTGCAAACCCTATCCGTACTTCTGGTATCCGCATTCCTCCTGCTCCAGAGGAAGAACTGATATCCAGGGAACATCAATGCACTACGAACTCTTCATTGCGCTACGACATATAAAAAGCAGGCGCAGGCAGACTGCCTTATCCATTGGTGCCATCGGCATTGCAGTGATGATAATAGTGTTCTCGAACGCTTTTATGGTAGGATTTACCGAAGAACTCTATGACTCCACCGTGGATAGACTGCCCCATGTCACAATATCTCCGGAAGAAGGGGAAGAACATATCCACCTTTATCGGAACCTGATGACACAGGTAAATGGAATTGTGGGAGTGATTGCCACATCCCCGTCCCTTGAAGGGGATGCATCGTTCCGGTTTAAGGACAATACACAGAATGCCCATATAAAGGGCATCATTCCAGAAAATGAAGATAATGTACTGCACATATCTGACGACATGATACACGGCGATCTTTTCGAACTAACATACTCGAAGAACACCATTATCATAGGCGATGACTTTGCTGAGGACCTGAATGTTGATGTGGCAGATGTGGTGGATATATCCTTCCCAAATGCCAAACCCCTTTCCCTTACCGTCATCGGGATATATGACACAGGTTCACCTGTGGACAAGGTCCTTACCTACACATCCCTTGCAACAGCACAGGACTTCTACGACACCAGTGATGTCATCAATGGCATGTCCATACGTCTTGAGGACTACAACAATGACATGATGATAGCATCCAGCATACAGGAAAAGGGTTATAGTGCATCTGGCTGGACAGAGACAAACCCCGAGATCCTGCAGACCATTGCCATCGAGGGCACGAGCAACAGCATCATGCTGGGATTCATTCTCCTCATCGCATGTTTTGGTGTGGTAAGCACACTGAACATGTCTGTGATGGAGAAAACAAAGGAGATCGGCATCCTCATGACCATGGGTGCCAGAATCTCAAGCATACGCAGGATATTTATCCTTGAAAGCGGAATTCTGGGACTCATCGGTGCCATAGCCGGGGCATCCCTTGGGACACTCATTGCCATGGCAATAGGCAGCTACCCGGTCCCTGCAGATGTCTACGGGATGGACTCGATCCCTGTGGTAGTACACTTATCGGATGTCCTGTTGACCATTTTTGCCGTATTCCTGTTGAACCTGCTGGCAGGAACATATCCCGCACATCACGCCGCCAATATGGACCCTGTTGAAGCTATTTCGACGAGATGACAGATATCAAGAACCATTTATATCGCAAAACCTATTAGTATATTGGGGAGAGCTTTAATGCAAACACCATTGATCGACATCGTGTGTCGTTCCAGAAAACGAAAAGACCTACTGCTGATCCTGGCAGATGGGGGCCATACCTTTAACGAGATCAAGGCCACCATGAATGTAACAGATACCGGTATGTTGCCACAGATAAAAATATTAAGAGAACGTGGTCTGGTCGAGCGTGACAGCGATCAGTACAAACTGACCACCATAGGAAAAGTCGTGGTCAATAATATCCATCCCGTACTAAGAACACTTGAAGTAATAAGCAACAATCAGGATTACTGGAAAAAACATGACATAGGAGCGATTCCCTCTCCCTTATTGAAGCGGATAAAAAAACTCAGGAATTGCCAGGTGATACTGCCAGATATGGACAGGATGTTCGAACCACAGATGGAACTGATGGAACAAATAAAAGAATCCCGATTTTTCATGAGAATGACCTCATCGTTCCATCCGG
>CAYRGB010000050.1:0-7746 GCA_964423715.1 uncultured Methanosarcinales archaeon
GTGATCATTGTCCCTATGTCCGGAATGTCCAGATCGATCTGCCAGTCGTTGTCCATATTTACATCCCTCTAATGTGTGAATGATTATCAGTAAGATAATATGTATAATTATAATAACTATGATATGAGTCTATTAATATCTTTTGTACGGCCAATAATGAAGAATACCCATGGGTGTGTACTATATATTAGCACTATACATTTCCATACGATCATGATATCGGAAAAGATCGATCGCATAAAGAAGTCTATTGCAAAACATGATGGTGTGCTGGTCGCCTTTTCCGGGGGTGTTGACAGTGTGACCCTTGCAGCCTTGGCTGTGGATGTATTGGGTGAGCATACGATTGCTGTCACACTTGATGGTTGCATGCTGTCCCGGCGTGAGCTCAGGGATGCCATCAGGACAGCACGTGTGATCGGGATCAGACACCAGGTCGTTACCATTGATGTACTCGCTGATCCACACATAGCAGGGAATGATCCTGATCGATGCTATTTCTGCAAGAAGATAGTGTGTGAACGATTGTTGGGGATGCTGGGAGATACGGGATATGATGTGGTCCTTGAAGGCACCAATGCGTCCGATGTCACGGGATGTCGGCCGGGTTGGCGTGCGATCACCGAGGCGGGGAACAGGATCTGCTCGCCGTATGTGGAGTCCGGTGTCACCAAAGCGGAGGTGCGTGCGATCGCACGTTCCTTGGGACTGGAGGTTGCTGGAAAACCCTCCAATGCCTGTTTGATGACACGACTGCCCGTTGGGGAAACTGTGACGAAGAAACGATTGGCCCGGGTTGAGGTAGCTGAGGATCTGCTCGTATCCCTTGGCGTTTCCCAGGTACGGGTACGTGATCACGGCAGGATCGCACGGATCGAGGTATGTCCTGTTGATCTCAGGCTGGTGACAGACAACAGGGAACATATCACATCCCGCATTAAAGAATTGGGTTTTGACCATGTAACGCTTGATATCGAAGGGTTCCGCAGTGGAAGTATGGATGATCCCCAATGAACCCTACAAGATCTACAACCCCTATAACTCGTATGATCTCTAAAAACTCTATGGATCAGGTCGTTACCATACGTCCTGCCAACAAGAAGGATGAGGATGCCATCGACATCCTCCTGTCCACCTATTTCCTTGACAGGGATGGTGTTGTACTGGACGATTTTATCGTTGCCGAAATGCAGGCCCGTGTTGTGGGTGCTGCATGTCTGATCCATCGTCTATGTCTGGAGTTACATACCATCGCTGTGCATCCCAATTATCGTGGCATGGGGATCGGTTCAAATATGGTGGAGTATATTGTTGAGCACATGCCTGTTGCGTGGAAGCAACTATACGTGAGAACAACGGCACCCGTATTCTTCGGGAAGCTCGGTTTCGTGGAACTAGCAGGTGCCCGGAGGTCACAGCTATGGGATGACTGCCGGTATTGTGAGAGACGTGGGAGGTGTGCTCAGCATGTACTGTGTCTTGGACTGGAGAGGTGATGTAGTATGTTGACCTTGGGTATCGTTAATACTTATGATAGGATCAAGGTGATCGATGCGCACTACCGTGCCATAGCACGGGCTGCACCGATCTGTTACGCATTTGGTTTTTCCCTTGCGCTTTTCGATTTTCCTTTCAAGATGGAGCGTGACGAACTCGTTGAATATATCATGGACAAGACCACCATCGGGGAATCGGGTAAATATCTGGACATATTGAACCAGAAGAATCATTTCTTTGTTTTCGATCTACCCAAAAAAGGATTCCAGGCTCAGTTCGGACAGGTGGTGGCCACCACATCCAAACCCGATCCACGATTCGCTGCCAGTCCTGAACAGATCGCAGATGGGATCAGGGATCGACAGTCCTATCTGTTTCTGGTGGGGCTTGGGCGGAAAGGCCTTCCAAAACAGACGTTCTCGCTGGCAAAGCATCATCTTGATCTCACGTCTGCAGGTATCTCGTTCGAGACATGCACTGCCATTGGTGCGATACCTGCTCATCTGATGGGGCTGGTGTCCGCCGGTGCGTGTGGTACTCACACGAACCTTTGAACGATTTCGACATTCCACAAACGTTTTTAATCATCGGATCGAATGGTCTGTGCATGGGATCACAGGTATCCATCGTTCGGTGCAATGATTATTCGAAGGCAAAGGCTGCGATCACTGAGGCGCTTGAGCTCATTGGTGGACTTGGTAGTGTTATATCATCGGGTGATCGTGTCCTGCTCAAGCCCAATGTACTGGCAACTAGGACAGCGGATGAAGCGGTCACCACCCATCCCGCGATCGTATCGGCAATGTGTGGGCTGGTCGTGGAAGCAGGTGGCATCCCTGTGGTTGGGGGATTGTGCAGGGATTACATGGCCAGGGATCACAGAGGAGGCACTCGATGTGTCCGGGATCAGGGATGCGGCCAGTGAATGCGGGTCGGAGGTCATCAGTTTTGAGACTGCCGGTTTCTCAGAGATAACAGTGCCGAACGCTGTACATTTTCACCGGTTGTACCTGTCCAATGTACCCCTTAAGGAGGATGTTGTCATATCCCTCCCTAAACTCAAGACGCATGAGCTGACTCTCTACACAGGGGCTGTGAAGAACATGTTCGGGGTCATCCCCCTCAAAACCCGCAAGCAGGCACATTTGCTGGCAGACCGTGAGCGATTCGGTGATGCTGTCGTTGACATCTGTTCCGCCAGGATGCCCCATCTTGCGATAATGGATAGGGTGGTGGGAATGGAGGGCAATGGCCCATCCCATGGCACGCCCCGAGAGGTGGGTTTAGTAATGGCAAGCTATGATTGTATATCCCTGGATGTGGTGGCATCCCGTTTAATTGGTTGATCCCATGTCAGTGCCCACAACTGCAGCTGCCATACGGCGCGGATTTGGTGATCTGCACCCGGAGGTGGTGGGGGTGGCAGTCAGTGAGGTGGAGGTGAGGTTCGAACGTTCCACAGGTGGACTTATTGTCAGATTACCTCCCGTCGCAGTCAGTACTCTTGGACGTTTTTTCGTCATACAAATGCGCATCGATCCTGAAAAATGCAGTCGCTGTGGAGCATGTGTAAGGAACGGTTCTGCCCATGCTATTGAGGATGTCGATGGGGTGCTGCAGATCAATGATGATAACTTTTTACTGTGCTACTGCTGCCGTGAGCTCTGTACTCACGATGCCGTGGAGATCGAGCGTTCGTGGATAGCACGATCGTTATTGTTCGTCCAACGAATGCTGGTACGCCTTTGAGTTATTATTTGCAGATCTCGCTCTTGCGCAGCCATTCGATGTCGGACTGGTAGAGCTCACGCAGGTCCTTTAGACCCAGTTTAAGCATTGCCACACGACTGACACCAAGTCCCCATGCAAGTACGGGTTGCTTGATACCCAGTGGTTCAGTAACCTCTTTTCTGAACACACCTGCGCCACCAAGCTCTACCCAACCCATTCCATCAATGTATACCTCGGGTTCCACGCTTGGTTCTGTGTACGGGAAGTAACCTGGTCGGAAGCGAACGTCCTCGAATCCCATCCGATGGTAGAACTCAGCAAGACAACCAAGCAGGTTTGCAAAGGACATGTTCTCGTCCATTATGACACCCTCAAGTTGCTCGAACTCGGGTGTATGGGTGGGATCGATGGTCTCCCGACGATAGGCCCGATCGATGCAGAACGCTTTGACGGGAGGCTCGGGGTTATCGGCAAGATATTTGATGGTGACCGCTGTAGTATGTGTGCGCAGTACATTACGTCTGGAGATGTCCTCTCTCCATGTGCCGCCCCATCCAGTGGATTCGATATCGCCGCCATGCTCATGCATAGCACGGATGTTGTTCATATACTTCTCAGGGAGTTCGGAGCTTGATCCAAGATGGAAGGTATCCTGCATTTCCCGTGCGGGATGGTCTTGCGGCTGGAACAGGGCATCAAAGTTCCAGAACGAGCTTTGGATGACATCGCCTTTGATCTCGGTGAACCCCATTTCCAGGAAAATCTGCCTCATCTGGTCGATGAGACGCTGGTATGGGTGTATCTTTGCGGCATAGACCGGTCTTGGAGGGGTATTAATGCTATAGGGCCTGAACTTCTTCCCTTTCCAGTCACCACTTTTTAATAACTGGGAGGTTACCTGTTTGATCTCTTCCTCGATGGTGATCCCCTTATCTGCCAGTGCGTGGCCTGCCTCGGTGATCGATATGGAGCGCAGTTTCTTCTCATGCTTGGTGACAAGTTTACGTTTGACAAGGTCCGTTATGGTCCTGGTATCGGTCTGCAGTTCATCAAGAGTGCGTGCCTTTTCTTCGAAGCGGTGAAGTACTTTCTCATCGTCTTCCTCTTCAACATTGCCGGTGGGGACGATCATGCCGTCCTCAATGGTCGCCCATCCTTTTCTACGGAGCCAGCCAGTGGCGATACCTACTATTTTTGGTGAGAAGCGTTCCCGCAGGTCGGCGATTGATGTGGGTTCGGATACGACATCGATGATCTGTCGCTCAGGCAGTCCGTCCATCGAGTATGCCAGTCCTTCAGTGGTAATAACATAGGTATCGATGATCTGGTCGTAGACCTCTACGAGATCTTCCTCTGCAAGTATGAAGGCCGATTGCATGGCAGTCTCCACTTTCATGAATGTATTCTCTGCCAGTTCTTCCGGACTGGCTGAGGGTATTTCAGCCAGTGCAAGTAGCACGTTCTTTTCATTGATAGTGAGATTGTGGTTTTTGCTCATGGTAGATCCTGTCCCCTGGTATGTTATGGCCTTATAGTCCGTAATCGTCCAGCTTATCGCGTGCGAGTTCACACAGTTCCTGATGGTCTTTCAGGAAATCCGACATCAGTTCTGCGGCAAGGTTCTTGCATGTGCCACACATGCGAGAGCCGCTGACACATTCCTGATGGATCTCTTCCAGTTCGCTGTCATCTTCGATCAGGTGGAACATCAGTAATTCGTAGACGGAGCATTTCTCAGGTTCTCCGCCGAGCTTCTTCTGCTCCTGCAGCGTAATGCGGCCTCCTGTCTTTGCACGCTTGATCTTATTTGATGCCACCATTGGTTCCTCTGTCAGTGCAATAATGCTATCGGGAATGCTGCTGGACATTTTTCCGCCCTGCAGTCCGGACATAAATCGGTGATATGTGGCGGCAGGCGGTACAAAGGCATAACCATTGTATTCCAGTGCAACATCCCTGACGATGTCAAGAAGCTGCTTGAAATCGTCACTACCGAACACGTCAACGTGTCCTTCGTATAGTTTGGCATCCGCATGTGCCCACCTTGTGTTTTGTGGTGATTTCCTATCATTTATTTGCTGTGCGACATCAGATAATGCGCCATCGGGTGCAGCCTTACCACGGACGCTGATGTATTGGTTGCCATTCTTATCTTCACGTCTCTCGATGCGGAACATGTTCATCTTATGCGCAAGACCACGGGTCAGACGCATGTGCGGGTCCTGGTCGGCTCCCACAGGGATGATCGTAGGTTGTGGTCCTCCAAATTCCTCAAGTTGTGGTTGTAGTATGTCTGCACTCTGGGATAGGGCACTGATCATGTGAGAAATGTTTGTCTCACCGGAGAATCCATAGATAGCACTGAGCTCCGAGAAATTGGACTTAGTCCCAAGTTCGAATGCCAGGTCTTTGACATTCTCCGAACCTGACTGGAAATATATGTGTCCATCAGGTTTAAAACCAAGAGCTATCAAGCTGATAATATATTCTTCAACTCCAATCTGACGGCACTTTTCCCAGGATATACCGCGTACGGAGTATGCTTCCCTGTCCGCAATACCGACAAAGGCATTGCCACCCATTTTCTGATGCCAGATGATCTCATCCATCACAAGTTTGTGTCCAAGATGGACCTTTCCTGAAGGCATAAAACCGCTCATTACTGAGAACGGTTCGTTGTTCTTCATGGCATCGGTGATCCTATCGTAACTTCGATGTCCAAAGATGATCTTCCTACGCATGTAACGATGTGGGTCAGGAAGTTCTGAACATACTTCCTCAAAGGGCAATATCCCAAATTCATCAAACAATTTGGAATAGTTATCAATGTTCACAGCTCCCCATGGGTCAAGTTTCGTATTCATGCGTAGCCTCGCTCTATTCTATAAAATATTCCCTTTTAAATATACTTCTCACAGATACCATTGTATCAGTTGATTCGGTCGAATGGATATGGGAGATTGGCATCAGGTGGTATCCTTGATGTCAATTGCAGATAATCGGGTTCCTGCATGAGACAACTACTTCGCTGTCCTTTGAAATGAGGGTCCTTACGCATCCTTTTCCAGATGGTCTTGAGTGTATCCGTCTGGATATTCCCGTAGCTGAACGGGATGTAGGGGCAGGGTTTGACGGATCCCTCCACGCATACATGCATCCAGCGCTGCCCGGCCATGCATCCAAGCATCTCGCCTTCAAAGTATGTGTTTGCAAATAACCTGGGGCCCCGAATAGTGGAATTGATCCGATGGTACATCTCCAGTATCACTTTCCGGTCCTCATCAGATATCACCGGGTCCCCCAGTTTCTTTGGTACTGATTCCCAGAGGGAGAACTCGTGTACGCCTAGATCGGTCGCAAGTTCGTACAGAGCGGAGATCTCTCTCATGTTTGTCGGCGAAGCGTGTGTGCACATCGTGACCAGCAATCCTGCGTCAAGACCGTATCCTATTGCACGTATCGCTTTTTCATATGCACCCTCCAGTCCTCGTACGGCATCATGTTTTACAGGTGTGGTAGAGTAGATGCTGACCAGCAGGTTATTTAGTCCGGCATTCTTCAGTTCGCTGGCAACTTCGGGGGTCATGTCGGTGCCGGGCGAGTACATATTGACGATGGCGCGGTCCTTGTCCACGTAATCGATCAATTCGATGATATCGTTGCGCAGGAGCGGATCACCTTCGGTGAATACAATGACCACAGCTCCCATGTCCAGGACATCATCAATGGCCTGTTTGATGGTGTCTATGTCCAGGTCTCCTTCCCCCCCGCTAACGACACAGTGCTTGCAGTTGCATCGGCACTGGCGGGTAACTTCAAAGGACACCGTCTCAGGGACATATTTTCCCAGTGCGATCTGTGTTTCGGCATAGAGCAAACGCTTGAACGGCTTGCTCGGGATCGGGGGTAGCCAGGTAGATGCTACCACCTGTTCGTTGTTGATCAGGGCAGGTTTTTCTTCACGCAATCGGTTGTTGATCTTGTTCAAGAAAGGAGTACATACTCCCCGAAGGTGCCCATGCGCAGACAGTTGTATAAATCCATCATGATCTTCAAGCTCGATGGAAATGCCAGGTATCGATAGGACTGAAAGGCTCTGATCCTCGACTGGAACTAACATATTACTATTTTTCCGTTTGTATCAGTTGAATATAACAATGCTCAGGGGGATGCTGTTCCTTTACGAATAACGATCCCATTATCGGTGATGGCATAATGGTGTATCTGTTCATCATGTTTCACGCCTCGCATTTTGAGGATCTCTATGGCACGGCTCTTGCGCCCTCCTACACGGAATACGTGGAGACGTATCACACCTTCTGCTAAATATTCCTCTACACTGAAGTTCTCCGACTTATCGGGGACCTCACTGGTGACCAGTGTGGTGCAATCAAGCTTCTCAAGTTGTGTTATAAACCCAAGTATAAGATGCCTTACTTCTACAGGGTTGGCTGATATCTTCAGGGAGGTGATCGAATCTATCACCAGCCTTTTTGCACCGATCTCATGTATGTGGTC
>CAYRGB010000051.1:0-7731 GCA_964423715.1 uncultured Methanosarcinales archaeon
CCTTGAAATATGTCTTGTCATCAAACTCATCATCATCCTCTGCGTTGGCAGAGAACTGGTAAGCACAACACTGGTAACATGATATACCTTCACCAGCACCACGGTATTCAGGCAGCTGGTTGTCGAAATACGGGGTCCCGTATTTTGCAGTGAGCTCAAAGGTCAGAGTATAAAGTTCATCGTATGTAGGAAGTTCCGGATGGGCACGATTGAACATCTCGTTCTCCTCCATGAAATCCGGCTCGATGGAGATCTCTGGTTTCGGGAAATTGAATGGCTTGCCCCAGTAATCGCCCTGCAACATGACATTCATCATGGCCTTGAATCCCAGTCGCACCTCCCGCTCATAGTCGCCGTATACGCGCTCATCTGTTCCATTCGTACCATCCCAGACCCTGCCCTTGTATA
This sequence comes from uncultured Methanosarcinales archaeon, assembly GCA_964423715.1. Taxonomy (GTDB): domain Archaea; phylum Halobacteriota; class Methanosarcinia; order Methanosarcinales; family Methanosarcinaceae; genus JAIOTO01. The sequence goes on from CAYRGB010000051.1 coordinate 409, forward strand.
CCACAGGTTTGTCCCTCCACAACTTGGGAACACCAGGGGACAGCTGTACCGATGAGAACACCAACTGACCACCGCGGGCCACCATCATCTGGGTCATCTCGTAGACAAACATCTGCATGAGCTGCTCGATCTCATCGTATGATTTGTTCTCAAAGTATGGAGCACAGAATGTCAGGAAATTGTAGAATCCCTGCCCGCCTGCAAAATTGGTCTGTGCACTGCCCAGTGCCTTGACCGCATGTAGCATCGCGACCTCGGCCTTCATGGCGGGCCCTGCTACACTGGTTTTGGTACCAGATCCATCCGGCATCAGTCCATAATAGAAGAAATACCGCAGGTCCCAATCCATGCAAAAACTCCGTGTACCGAAATATTCGAGATCATGGATATGTAGATCACCATTGATATGCAGATCCGCCAGTTTGGGTGGCATGAGCAGCAGGTACTGTTCCTTTGATATCTTGTCAGCTTTCTTCTTGTGAGAGGTCTCAGCGTTGTCCTGCAGATTGGCATTCTCGTTAGCCTCGAACCCTTCACCCAGATCGGTCTCGCATGCATCGAACACAGGTAAACCTACCCTTGTGGATATATTACGCCATTCCACCTCTCCGCGTTCCAAGAGGATGATGTTTACCAGTTCCCTGATAAGAGGACCGGACAGGAACTTGATGTTCATGGTCCTGATGCGTTTCTCAGTCTCTTTTGCGATATCGTACGCTTCGTTCTTGGTAATGCCAGGCAGCCCATGGAACCGTTCTCCCAGAGCCGTCTCTTTTACAAGCTGATCCACCACGATCATGCGATCCCATTTGACCATATGCCCATCTGTGGTACGCACCTTTGGCATGATGGATATTAATCCGCCGTCCAACGTCTGCTGGCCAGAATGCTGCTCTGAAAAAGCCTCCGTTGTTGATGATGTATTCATAATCAGACCCTCCGTCTCTCCCCCACTTTCAAACATGATCTTATTATCAGCCGAACCTGTCAATTCCTCTGTCAATATTTCGCTATCAGATACCATACATCCAATCCTCCTTCATAAAAGTGCCACTTTTAAATTCACAGTATAATTCACAGTATAGTATGTATCGCTTCAAGATTCACTTCATTTCCATTAAAAAGCTCACCACATGTCAGAAAATCATCATCTATCTGCAATACCGGAGCCTCATTTGTGAACACGCCATTGATACGCAACTCGGTCAGGGCCTCTGGGGTGGTTAGATCTGCCTCACCGTAAGAGACATTCTTTTCCATTAGCAACTTCTTCAAACGAACACATTTCGGGCATGTTTTTGTAGTGTAGACAATGATTTCAGACATAGTACTCCTCCATTGAAATGTTAATCCATATTCAACATAATTATCGATAAGCTGCCAAAGAATAACGGTTACAGGCGTGTAAAAATACACTGCTTCGCACCATTATTGTTCCGATGACCGTTTGTAACGGGTAAACTTGACATATAGAAGTTCCACTTAATAATGCTTTTTAATTCCATTTCTGAATACAATCATATGTTATCCGTATCAAGTCTGATCACAGATAACGGGAGGAGGGTATTGGTGATATGTATATGGCGTACCAGAATTGTTCACAAACCATATTGCCAAAACATGTATATTAGAAACACCATTATAGCAGATACATTCCAGAACATGAGGTGTACACAATAGACACACAATTCCCATCCGGATGCGAACCTATAGACAAACTACTTGGAGGGGGTTTCGAACCAGGCGTGGTCACCCAGATATTTGGAGAAGCGGGTAGCGGCAAGACGAATATCTGTTTGCAGCTTGCTATCCAGTGTGTGAGGCAGGGCAAGAAGGCCATCCTGATCGATACCGAGGCCATATCACCCGAGCGGTTCCGGCAGATCGCAGGTGAGGATGCAAAAGAAATAGCACAAAACATAATCATCTACGAACCGCACGATTTTGAGGAACAGTACGCTGCCGTGCATGAGGCGGAGAAAATATGCTCGGAGAATATCGGAATTATTATAGTGGACTCTGCCACTTCATTTTACCGGTTCGGACTGGACGACGAGGAATCCAGTATTCAGACCAGACGCGAACTGGCCAACCAGATCGGATACCTGCATACTCTGGCGCGCAAATATGGGATCGTGGTCGTGATTACCAACCAGGTGTACTCTGATATGAACTCAGGATCCCACCTGCCCATTGGCGGCACTAGTCTCGAGCATATCTCCAAGACCATAATCCAACTCGAGCGGATACAGGGCCGCGCAGGTAAACGACGTGCAAAACTGTGGAAGCACCGCTCACGACCGGAAGGCGAGACCTGTGAGTTCACCATCACCAGTGAGGGTATCAGGTAAGCACCTGATATCAGGTCCTTGCGATGGTAATGTATCCCGTATGTCCCACACGTGCCGTCGCTGGTCGGCTGCCTTTTTCTGAGAACGACATCTCACGCTCGATACATTCAATGGTCCTCACCTCAAAGAACCCTACCTCATCGATCGCTTTCCTGATAACCGCCGTCTGCTCGATGAAAGGGGAATATGTTACAAGGAAACCACCTGGAACCAAAATATCCCTGACATACGGCACTACGGCAGGCGTGTCCAGCATATCAAGGATCACAGCATTGAAAGTCTCATCAAGATGGTGGATCGCTTCCACGATATTCCCACACCGTATATCCACATTGGCAAGCCCCGCACGCTGGAGGTTAACCCTGGCCACCTCGGAAAAATCCTCCCTGATCTCATAGCTCACCACACGCTCTGCAACCGAACCTAAGTACATACAGAGGATACCCGTGCCGGTACCTGCCTCAAGGATCGTATCCCTATGATCGATACCGACATAAGCAAGGATCATACCAATATCCTTTGGAATGATCGGCGCGCCGGTACGTTTCGCATGCCGAAAGAAGTCCGGTAATCTTGGATATTGCACGACAAAACGCTGACCCATATGAGACTCAATCGTATCTCCTGCCTCCTTGTCCAGCAGCTCGTTCATATCAATGACACCAAACTCCGAATGGAACCCTTCACCCGAGACTGTCATGATAAACTCCTTGACCTTCCTGCGATGTATTGTCCGCAGCAGTACCACTTCACCCACTTTCATTTGTTTACACCTGATACTTTTCTGTGTTGTTTGCTCCGATACCTTGATACCGGTATTGTGACAATGTCGCGAGGGATCGAATGTTTGTCCATGGTCAACCTTTCGACCAGCATCCTGAATTCGCGATCATAGGATTCTGACAACAGTTGCCCATACCTTACCCCGTCATCCGTCAGGACATATTCATAACGTTGTTTGAACCTGCCATCCTTCTCAAAGTACCGCAGGTCCTCATCAACGATCCCCATTGCTACCAGTATCTGGATATCCTCAAATACCTTATCGCTGTAAGTGAACCCATACCGTTCATGGAATCTGTAATCAAAAAGGAACTTCAACCGGTCATCCGCACCAAAGGACCTGACGGTCCGGTATAACCAGGTGATGTTCCTGATACGCGGGATCGAGACATAACCCCCCTTCTCTTCTTCAAATATACTGTGAATGGCATAGAATAATAGGACCAGACCTTCAATAGGCAGGTACTGCTCCTCCCGAATGAAACTCAATAACCTGGGGGATAGCTCATCCACCAGAGAGTGCATGTGTGAGTACGTGGGCTCGATCTGCTGACACATGGCAGCGTCCGGATGGGCGAAGGCAGTGAGACATAACTGGCGGGATATCGCACGCACAAGACCATTAGCAAGCGCAGACTCGTCATAGAAGAAGTTCTCTTCCCCCGCAACAAGCACCCGTGTACTCTTCGGAACACCCGTGGCCACGCTCAGGTCCACAAGCACATCACCCAATCGTTTTTCAAGTTCTTTCTCGAACATTTTCCTGGCAACGCCGTGGCGGGCAATGGTGGACAGGGCCATTCGGGTCATGGGCGCGAGGGTCTTCTGGTTGAACCTGAAAACAGGAGTATGTATCGTTCCCTCACGTATATCCTTGAGCAATCGTCGTGCCTGTTCACTCCCATACCGCTGCACAAAGCCCGTAAGATCCGCATCATTGTATTCAGTAAAGAACTTGACCACCCTTCCGCGTGCAGCCTCGTCACCCTCGAGCTGTCGCATCCTGGACAGGGCATCCTCAAGAGCATTCAGGAACATGGTACGCACAGACTGTGTAAGAGGATGATGGATGATGGCCGTATAATGGTGTGCACGGGCGATCAGCATGGATTCCGCAGCGGTCAATGCCATGTCCTCACCATAACTACAACCGTCCCCATTCCCGAGGATCATATTGCCATCCCTGATGCTCATGCTCTGTATGATCTGATCGACATCGATAAGACCAAGAGATATCCCGGTATGATATGAATCCCGTAGCAAAAAGTCGATCCTGTCCGCATCGATATCCCCGGATATCAGCTGTGCCAGGTAGGGACGCTCAAGAGACTGGGCATCGCCTGTCGCTATCCTGGATATCTCGTCAAATAGATCGAACGGATCCACCCCGAGGTCCTCCTCCACGCACCGGTAAATGGCATTGTCAGCAGGAAAGACCGTTCTTGTGATATGGCTGGTAAAGACCTCGTGTCGGGTGAACCGCTCTCCATCCAGCACTGGCTGCAGGTCCGGGTCCCGCTCAAGCACACTTTCAACAGCATGCGAAAAAGCGGAATGACCCACGTCATGCAGCAGACCTGCCACCCTCACCTTTATCACATCCTCCTGTTCAAGACCCAGAGAATTAGCAAGCAGGGAAGCAACATGCATGGTCCCTATGCTGTGTTCAAAACGAGTATGATTGGCCCCCGGATAGACCACGTCTGCAAGTCCAAGTTGCTGTATGCTGCGTAACCGCTGCATCTGGGGAGTGTCGATGAGCATCTGCTCCAGCGGGCTTAAGAGAATTGTTTTGTGGACCGGATCATGGATCGTCTGTGGTCGGGACATGAAGAGGTATTAGGGAGAAGGATTATATATATGGTTGGAACCATCCCCGGCATTCGAATAGGCACACATAGGTCAGATCGAATAGATTTTTATTTGAACGAGATATAGGACAGATAGTGATCGCAATGAGGACAATCGAATGGGACCAGGATTCCAAAGCCGTGAAGATGATCGACCAGACACTCCTTCCAAAGGAATACCGTGTAATCAAATGCAATACCCTTGCCTTGCTCTGTGAGGCCATACGGTCACTGAGGGTGCGGGGTGCTCCTGCGCTGGCCGCAGCAGGGGGTTTTGGGATCGCACTCGCTGCTGAGCTGAGCAGTGCCAATACCATGGAGAAACTTCTCAGGGACCTGTGGGTAGCAGCAAACACGCTCAAAGCAACACGCCCGACCGCCGTAAACCTCGGATGGGGCGTGGACCGGATAATGGATGCGGTTTCACATGCCTATGATGTGGCTGGTATCCGTGATATCGCGACATCGGAGGCCATGAGACTGGCAGACGAGGATGTCCTGACCAACAAAAAACTTGGTGAATACGGTGCAAAACTCCTGGATGATGGGGATACCGTGCTCACACACTGCAATGCCGGCCGGATGGCGTGTGTGGACTGGGGAACTGCACTGGGCGTGATACGTTCTGCCGTGGAAGATGGAAAAGAGATCAATGTTATCGCATGCGAGACCCGCCCTTTAAACCAGGGAGGGCGCATCACCACGTGGGAACTGATGCAGGACAACATACCGGTAAAACTGATCAGTGATTCAATGAGCGGACATGTGATGTATAACGGTATGGTGGACAAGGTCATTATCGGGGCTGACAGGATTACCGAAGATGTGGTGTTCAATAAAATAGGAACCTATACTCATGCAGTCCTGGCAGAGGAACACGAGATACCGTTCTATGTAGCAGCCCCTGTATCGACCTTTGATTTCAAGAACTGGGAGGGAAGTGTGGAGATAGAACAGCGGGATGCGGATGAACTTCGTTTCATTGGTGACGTGCAGATCGCGCCTTCGGATGTGGAGGTATACAATCCGGCCTTCGACGCTACACCTATGGAACTCGTGAAAGCGATCATTACCGAAAATGGCATATTCCGACCACCGTTCTTGCTTGACGAGGTCCGCACATGAAGATGCTGGCTCAAAGGATTTTCATTGAGTTGCCATCCGCAAACTTTTAAACTATGAAGCGCATGAATGGATGATATACGAATTTACGACCATATAAGATATGACAAAAACCGACAAGGAGACAACATGGCAAAAAAGAAATCAAGCGGCGACGGGCTGATGTCATCTGCAGGACTTATGCGTTATTATGATGCGGACAAGAGAGCCATACACATTGATCCAAAGAAAATAGTGATATTCGGTGCCGTCTGTGGTCTTGTTATTATCCTGCTGAATGCAAGTTTTGGCCTCTGGCCATAATATGACTTGTTTTATTTCTTTGAAATGGTCGGACTCTTTGAGGCATGATATTACTCTCCGCGAGCCTCTCTGATAGATGCTGCGATCTTTCTTACGATCACGGTCTTGGGTTCGGTATTGTCCACAAGGACCCTGCCACTAACCTCCCACCAGTAACGTGGATAGGCTTTGTCGGCCTCCACCCGAGGATTCAACTGAAGTTCCCTGGCTGCTGTTTCGATCTCTTTGAGTTCAGGCTCTTTTACAGATCTCTTTCTGGAGATGATCCTTCCATGGCTCCTTGAACGGGTCCTGTCTATATAGACAGGCCATATCACAAGTTTACCTTCGTCCCGCATTAACATGGAGCATACGTTAGAACTCATCTGATTTAAATATGGTTGGTGTTTATTTAAGAAGTCTCAAATAGATAGAACGTATTGTATGTATAACGAACAATCGGAGAAATGAAATATGGCCTTTTTTGGAACTAATGGAGTGAGAGGTATTGCCAATGAATATATCAACCCACAACTTGCCATCGATGTTGCACGGAGCCTTGGGACGTACATGGGATCTGAAGGTATCGTTGCTATTGGGAGGGATACACGCTATTCCGGGGATATGCTGAAATACGCCGCAATAGCCGGTGCACTGTCAGCCGGACTTACGGTCATAGATATCGGTATCGTACCCACACCATCGATCCAGTACTACGTACGAGATCATGCAGATGCCGGGATCATGATCACCGCATCCCATAATCCCAGAGAGGATAATGGGATCAAGCTGATCGCAGATGATGGTACTGAGTTCTCACGTGACGGAGAACAAGAAGTTGAGAAGATATATTATTCGAAAGAATTTGCAGCGGCATCGTGGGATCGTACGGGGGACCTCAGGACGGATACGAATGCGAACAAGGATTATCTTCA
>CAYRGB010000052.1:0-7608 GCA_964423715.1 uncultured Methanosarcinales archaeon
ACAGGCATATATATTGAGACAGATGATACATGGACATTCGATCAGGGCTATTCCTTTGTGATCAAGGGGGTGAACGAGGATAATAACAGAGTGTGGGTAGACCTGTGGTTAGATGGTAGCAGTGTGCAGGACATGGTCATGCAACCGGGTGACGTGTTTGTTTATTCTACCAGTTCAGATGATTCTACCAGTTCAGATGATATCGTAAATATAACACTTGATTCCATATATTATGGACCCGGGGGGGAACTTGTTATGTTCAAACCGGTGTACCAGTACCTGGATCCTGAGCTACCTGAACCGATCCATGTAGAACCCGATGACGTGAATACGTCAACGAACAGTTCCTCTGAACCAGAAGGGAACGGGGACAACAAAACCGGTGGTTTTGAGGTTCCCATGACCTTGTTATGCCTGCTGTTCGCAATACTTATCTTCCGAAAGTATGGTGGAAATGCGGGAGGTACTGTATAAACACTTATATTGTAAGCATGAAGATCACAGTTTAAGATCCCCTTTCTCCATCAGGATACGAAGTTCGTCCAAGCTCATCTTGCCTGTCTTCTCGAACTTCTCCTTAGCAACATTGTGCTTTTCTTCTTCCTTTATATCATCCTTTTCAAGTTGTATACCATTCAGTTTGTCGAGATATACACTGAGCTCATCCCTTAACTGCGAGATTTTTTCTTTTAATGGATCGATCTTCTCACGTATAGGAGCCTGTACCTTATAGGTATCAATGATCTGAGAATGGTAGTTATCAGCTTCTTTCCTATAATCATCTACTTCCTTATAAAGAGAAATCATTGCAAGATGATGTTTTTGAGATTCATCTGCAAGGGTATGGATCTGCGCCCCTATGTCTCCCCCTGCGTCATAAACACCTTTTGAGGATTTGTAAGCTTGCAAGATATTATTGTGCACCTCGTCTGCAGAAGAGGCAGCTTCGAGACGGTTTTGGAGTTGGGTCAATCGGCCAAAGATGTCAATCTCATGTTCTAGCGGTATATCGCCGTTCAGGAATTTGTCAAGTTCACCAGCGTATGCTTTTGATAAGGACTCCACACTTCCCTTTGAGAGCTTATTGAACTCATCACGTTTTGCTTTCATCTGGGCAATATCACTGGTGACGTAATCCTGCTCTTTCCTGATGCAATCCCTTGCTGATTTAAGGTCTGCTATCTTCACATTTGCTGCATCTCGCTGTTTTTTCTCTTCGCGTGCTTTGCCGGCAAGTTGACGAACCTTTGCATTAAGTTCATCCCTTTTCTCCTTCAACTCATCGACATTTGTGCGGTGCAACCTCAGGTCCTTGAATGCAGATTTCAAAGCATGTTCATTGTGGGATATCTCTGTCCTGTATTCATTGACCTTATTCTTCAGTTCTTTTTCGGTCATTGTTGAGATGTCGTTCATGAGCTTGCCTCCTTCACATCATTGACAATATTCGCCTGTTCTTCCCAGTAAGTGAGAGCTTCCTTGTGGCTCTGTATCCTTCGATCGAGCCAGTTGTGGCGAGGGCTTATTTCACTTAATTCCTTTGTCAGTCCTGCGTACTCGTGATCAAATCCACGATCACTACCTTCAATGGATCGGTACTCAATGCTTGATCCAAGTCCTTCATCGATCAGTGCCCTTATCCGGACAACATCGTTCTGGATATCGTCTTTTTGCGGCATGTTTGCCAATCGTTCGGTGATCGAAACTGAGACACCCTTCTCCTGATCCACATCCTTTGCTCGTTTAAGGCCAGCGATCTTGTCGTTTATGGAGTGCATCAACTTGTTATCAAGCAGGTCACTATTCTCAAGGGAGTACATGTCTGCCAGCATATTCTCTGCCTGGTGGTATAGTTGCTGTCGTTTTTCTCGCAGTACTTCCTTGCGTTGGATAACATTCTCTTTGTTATCCTTTGCCGCCTTGGCCCTCTCTTCTAATGATGTGATCTTTTGAGTCAGCGTTGTGAATTCGGATGAATAATCACCCATGAACCGACAATGTTTATTGATCACGCTGTCTATCAGATCTTTCTTATCAAGAGTGTCAATGATAGCTTTCTGTGTACTCTCACTCATTTTTACACCAATTCGTATGTATTTAAATTATCCTTACATCCTGTATATCTGTGCATGCATAACGTCTCCAATGTACGCAACATTCCCAGGCACTACGGCACCACAATCAATGGCACATGACACGGCTTTTTCTCCAAACAGGTTTACGATGGTAGCATATCGGATAGCATCAATGACCTCTTCTAGGGATGCAAGTTTTCCTTTATAGAAAGCTTCAGAGATCGTTACCTTAACGTCTCCCTGTTCGAGTTCTTTACCTAGGATATCCTGATCACAGGCAGCAACGATTGTCTGCGTTCCAGATCTGTGTATTTTCAGATACATATTATTCCACTCACGTTAACCTAACATGTTTGTTGTCAGGTTTAAAAATATCGCCTTTCTGCCTCATCCTGGTAATAAGGTCTTCTGCGTGCTCCCTGTCAATACCCTCTTCATCGGCTTCAGCATAGACCTCTTCAAGGGGTGCCTTGCCGCCTGGATGGCGATCTCCTACCCTTTTGATGACATCCTTTAAGCCGTGTATCTTATCCCGCTGGCTCTTGCTGGTGCCGGATGCAATGACATCCACATCGAGTACACCGGTATCCGGGTCAACTCCCACCTGTTTCATGCAGGATAACACGATCCGGGTCGTCCGTGTTGCATCATCCAATGTGGCTGTGTTGCTCAACCGGATCCGGGCATTGGCTTCGACAAGCCTTACAAGGGCTTCCAGTTGCCGCGCAGTAACAGGGACAGGTGTATCTTTGCCTTCTCCCTGTTTTCGTAGGTCCAGGTAGAAGTTCACGAGATGTTCTCTTGCATCGTCTTCCAGAATGGGAAATATATTCCTACGCGAATAGGCGACATATTTCCTCATGATCTCGGTGCCAATAGCAGGCTTTATGACCTCCATATGGGCATCCACATGTTCCTGTGTGATATCCGAGGTGGACACGTTTTCCATCTGTTCGTATAGCTCACCAGCATAGTGAGCTTCCAGGATGTGGTTCGCGATTCTCGAGTCCTTGACATTATCAGGCATATCCAGCATTATGAATATGAGGTCGAACCTTGATATCAATGCAGGCGGCATGTTGATCTGTTCTGCCAGTCCTTCATATTTGTCAAACCGACCATATTTAGGATTGGCAGCACCCAGTAGTGCACAGCGTGATTTTAATGTGGCAAGAATGCCCGCTTTCGCAACTGAGACCGTTTGCTGCTCCATGGCCTCGTGCAGTGCGCTCGTATCCTCCTTGCTCATCTTGTCCATCTCGTCCACGGCAGCGATTCCCATATCGGCCATGACAAGTGCTCCTGCTTCCAGGGTCCAACGTCCATCTCCCAGGTCGTCCTTGACGGCTGCCGCGGTCAGCCCGCTGGATGATGCGCTCTTACCTGAAGCGAACACACCACGGGGTGAGATCTTCACCATGTAGCGCAGCAGCTGGCTCTTGGCGATACCCGGGTCCCCGACAAGCAGCATGTGTATGTCGCCACGCACTCTTGAGCCGTCCGGAAGGTGCTTTGCCACACCTGAGAAGAGCTGGAGCGCGAGGGCTTCCTTGATGTCCTCATATCCATAGATAGAGGGTGCAATGGACTTGATCATGTTATCGTATACATGTGGGTCCTTGCTCAGAGCAAGGATCTCTTCCTCATCCTCGGGAGTGATCATCAATTCGTCGTATTCCTGTTCCACATATTCTATGGAATTACAGTGCAGTACAAGGTCATAGAACGTTGATTTTCCATCACGAAGGGTGCGCTGGTGTGAACGGAGTATACCATTGATGATCAAACGGTCACCGGGTTTGACGATGCCCGCAAGATCGTTCTCTGCATCAACGTCGATGCTCTGGGGCTGTTCTCCCCCCTTGAGGCTTTCGGGAGATTCCTGTATCTGGAGTTTCTGTGCATCGACGAACGTGGATTCCTCGATCAGCAGCTTGAAGGGGCCTTTACGTCCGCAGTTCTCGTTCTCGCATGGAATATTGTCTATGAACTTCTGGCCGTCCTGCGGCACGTGGGTCACATGTTCGCAGAGCCTGCAGAAGAATGCGGCATCTGTTATCTTGGGCCGGACCTCTGTAGCTTTGCGTATCATTCCTTCCAGTGATACGAACTTGAGCAGATGCTTGCTTCGAAGATCCCGTATCGGTATCTTGTTGGGAATATTGATGAACTTTACATGTGCATCGGCAAGTGTTTTTTCGATAGGTATGTCTATCTGTCGGAGCGCTTCCTCTACTGAGGGAATCACCTCATCAGGGTGATCGAGCAGAGCATCGGCAAGCTCCCGCTCGAACTGCTCAATATCTGTAAAATTGACTGTTATGCTGCGAACATCCGGATATTCATTTGCGAGATGAAGGATATCATTCCAGCAATATCGTTTAAGGAACTCTTTGAATTTCTCGTCCCATTGTCCTTCTGTCATAATATGCCCTTTTAATAATCTTTAACACATGATCGTAGGTACCATAATACCTTATCGGAATATTCAACATATCGGCAATGCATATCAAATTATCGAGTCGAACAGTGTGGGGGGGCATATCATAGGTTCGTTCTCTGGATCCTGGCCAGCACACCCCGGAGTGTCTGTACCTCTCTGGGTGTGAGCATGGCCCGTCCAAATATCCGTTTTAACATTAGATGGGTCTTGTTTTTCTTATGCTCTGGATATGATATGTCATCCAGTATCTCCGCCAGATGCTCATATAGCAGTTCGAGATCGAAGTGTTCTCCGAGGGGAGTCTCACCAGGAACTACATCACTCAGCTCGTAGAGCATGATCGTGACTGCATGGGAGAGGTTTATGGTAGGGTATTCCTCTGAGGTGGGTATGCTGACAAGTATGTCACATTGTTTCAGTTCATCGTTCGTAAACCCATGGTCCTCCCGCCCGAACAGTATTGCGATCGTCCCACTGTATCCATTGAGTTTCTCCTTCAGCTGACGGGAAGTGTGGACAGGCATGCGTACATGTTCGTCCTGCTTTGAACGGGTCATGCTGGTGGTGCCCATGACCAGATTCACACCTTCGATGGCCTTCTGGACCGAATCCACGATCCTGGCATTGTGCATAAGGTCGCGTGCGTGGGAAGCCAGTGCGCATGCCTCACCTTCCAGTTTGCAGGGATTGACAAGCACAAGATCAGAGTATCCCAGGTTTTTCATAGCCCGGGCAACCGATCCCACATTGCCCTGGTACAGAGGCTCGACCAGTATGATCCTTATATTGAGTGGCATTTTGCTTAAGTTAGTAAATTATTACATGTATATCTTGTGCGTGGTGATAACCGATATGCGGGTTTAAATGATGGAATATGATCCCTTCAAACATGTTTATTTGAGGATTTGTGTGTGTAAGATAAACATGTTTATACTATGCGAGCATTGCTATATGTTCTATATTTAAAAGTGCAGGAGTTATGCTACATGAGTCTGGAAAACATACTTAAACAAACGTTCAAGGGTGAAACTACCGAAGTCGGATGGTATTTTGCAATGTCAAAACTGGCAGAGAGAGAAGGATATCCAGAGGTTGCAGTATACCTGCGCCAGATAGGATTGGATGAAGCATGGCATGCAGCCGAGGTTGTGGAGATCCTGGGATCGATCAAGGATACCACCAAAGCGAACCTTGAGATGATGTTCGAAGGGGAGACCATGGCCGAGGTCGAGAAGGCAGATGCTGCTCAGGTGGCTCGTGATGAAGGGAATGTCCAGGCAGCGCTGTTCTTTGAAAAAGCATCCTTGGATGAAGCCAGGCATAAGGAAGGGCTGCGTGGGCTGCTCAAGAGATTATTTTAACGATCGCAGTAACTTATTGACCACAAGGAGTTGAAGTGCAAATGACCAAGGACATACATGATAAAGGGGCTATACTGCAGCGTGACAAGGAAACGTATGCGATCGCTCCACAGACGCCAGGTGGTATCGTATCTCCAGATATACTACGCAAAGTGGCGGATGTTGCGGAGAAATACGGTGCTGATGCGATCAAGCTCACGTCTGCCCAGCGAATGGCCATTGTAGGCCTGAGAGAGAAGGATCTTGATGCGGCATGGTCTGACCTTGACATGAAACCAGCAGCTGCTATCGGGCTGTGCGTGAGGAGTGTGAAGATCTGTCCGGGAACTACTTTCTGTAAACGCGGCCAGCAGGATGCTGTGACCCTAGGGCTTAAGCTTGATGAAAAATACCATGGAATGGTGTTGCCCTCTAAGTTCAAGATGGCAGTGTCCGGTTGCATGAACTCCTGTTCCGAACCAGCCGTCAAGGATATCGGTATTATGGGTACTCCAAAAGGATATACCGTGATGGTGGGCGGAAATGCCGGAATCAGACCACGGTTGGGAGACGTGATCGCAGAAGATCTGTCGGAGGATGAGGTATACGACCTTGTTGACAGGATCATCAATGTCTACAAGACCCATGCAAAAAAGCACCGTATTGGCAGGCTGATTGATGATATGGGACTGGATCAGTTCAAGAAAGAGGTCGGGCTTTGATCTGCGATCCACACATCTCTTTTTTTCATTTTGATCGTACTTCATTTGACATTGGGATCCCATAACAACACGTTGCATGTATTATATGCCATAGATATCCGGACATACTATTGTCCGGCCGTTGTGCCATCTCTTTTTCTACATATAATCCACATTACCGTTTGATGTGATGCTTTTTAACAATCACAACCTCATATCAAAGATGAAAATACTTAAATACAATCGATACTACCAGTACACAGGTTTAGAGTATCAGTAATAAGAATAATTATAAAAGTGATATGATTCATGTTTAACTGTATCAGGAGAAATTTATATGACTATGGAGTATTTTGCCGGTGTTTCTGATGCCTTGAGAATGACGTTCGTGCAGGTCATGATATTAGCTACCCTGTCAATCGTGATCTTTCTCTATGGCATGTATATTGATCTAAAGAAATGGGGATTAGGTGCAGAAGGATATGGGCTTAAGCCTTCCAATGGCAACCTATTCACATTCATCAAAACATTAGCCTACCAGATGAATGCAAAGGGGCATAGACAAGGACAGAACGTGCTGGTCACACTTGTTTTCGATATACTCCTGCAGAGACGTATCTTGCGGCGCAGCCCCCTGCGGTGGTTCATGCATATCACCATCTTTGTAGGCTGGATGACCCTGTTCGCGATGTCCCTTTTGATGTTCATTGTGGAAGTTATCCATATGGCAGGCATACATGTTGATCCGGAGGCATTCAGGGAGATGCTTAGCCTACCAAATGATATATTCAGTTACATCCTGTTGACAGGTGTCATCATTGCAGTCATCAGGAGACTCTTCGTAGCAAAGACCCGTGAGGCGACCATAGCATACGATTCCATACTACTGGGCGGTCTGCTCATTATCACAGTGACAGGTTTCATCTCTGATGGTATACGCAACGGTACCTTCTGGGGACTTGGTATACACAGTGAGCTTGCACCACCTGCAGCACTGTTCCATGTTGTGATATCACTACTGTTCTGTATCGCATACATCCCATACAGCA
>CAYRGB010000053.1:0-7604 GCA_964423715.1 uncultured Methanosarcinales archaeon
GTGGTATAATATGAAAATGAAATATATGTTAGTAATTGCTCTGGCCTTGATGATGGTCATCGGAGCAGGCACTGCGTCAGCGAAGTCGCTGTACGTGCTTTCGGACACAAACTCGGCTTCAAGCCCGATACAGGCGTATGATATCAATACAGCCGGTGTTACCTATCAGGCAACACACACCACTGGTTCCGGATGGGGTGAAGTGGGTGTTGCGATCGACAGTAATTCAGGGTACCTGTTCATCACGCATGAATCATCAGGTCTGCTCTACCTGGTCAATGGAACGACCATGACGGCTGCGGGTACGGTTACCGCTCCGGGAGCATCAAACCTGGCAGGCATTGTGGTGGATGAAGGTAAGCAGAGAGTGTACGCTGTGGACAGGAGTACAACCAATCTCTATGTCTATGACTGGGATTCAAGTGCAAAAACCCTGACTGCTGTTACTGGTTCTCCCTTTACCCTGTCTGCAGCGGCATATGGTATTGCCCTTGATGAGGCAAATGACCTGCTCTATGTAACTTCATACACTACCACTGTAAGGTACTATGATACTGTAACATGGGCGCAGCAGGGAACCATTATGTTACCTCAGAGTGCAATAGGAATCGCAGTTGAGGATGGTAAATACCTTTACACGGGAGCGGGTTTTGCGGGTAGTAATGTGTTGAGCCAATACGACCTGACTACCAGTACAGAGTCCCACATAACTAACACGTATGGTGTAATGGGACTGGCTGTGGATCAAGCCACAGGTCGGCTTTACGTGACCACAGGTTTCAGTGGTGATATATTGCAGGTTTTCGATTCCAGCCTGACCCTGATCGACAGTACCGGTGATATCGGAAACCCGACAGGACTTTGTGTGCCACGCACGGGTGTGTCCTTCAACCCGCTCAACTTGGCAAAGACCGACGGTGTGACCCAGGTATACCAGGGTGGTACACTCACCTACACCATCAGCTATGACAATGCCCAGAACACCAATCTGGTGAACGGTGTAACGATCGTTGATACTCTGCCAGCAGAGGTAACTTATGTGTCCTCTACTGGTGGTACCTATGATACTGTAAATCATACCGTTACCTGGGACATTGGCACACTGGCTGCAGGTGCTCCGTCTGCGACCGTCAGTATCACAGTGACGGTTGGTGCAAGCACACCAATAGGAACAATGCTGGACAATGCCGTTACGATCGACAGTGACGACACGGCGCAGACGACCCAGCACGACGATGATACGGAAGTTGTGGCATCAACACAAAATGCCTACGTTGTCTCTTCCGACAATGCTGGAGTAGAACAGAATGTGTTCGCTCTGGATGAGAACGTCTACTGCTATGCAGGAAACCTTCCGGCCAATGATCCAGCAGTGGATATCTACGTTGTTGCAGACCAGACATGGTCCGTGGGTGATATAATCGGAGCCGATGTCGGTGACGGTGCGGAAACAGTGGCTACTGATGGTGCTGGAGAGATCGGCGTCACCCAGATATGGGCTCAGCCGCTCACACCTGGAAACTATGACATCATCGTAGACCTGGATCAGGATGGACAACTGGATGCCGGTGAACCTGTTGATGGCGTGACCCTCCAGGGTTTCGAGGCAATCCCCGAGTTCCCGACAGTGGCCCTTCCAATAGCCGCGATCCTCGGACTGGCATTCTTCTTCCAGCGCCGCAGGAATGAGTAAGGACTAAAGTCCTTACTTTCTTTTTTCTTTTTTTGACTGGCCATTAGATTCATCTCTCTATTTCTGTTCTGTTTTTCCTGATACATGTGATCACTTTCACCCTGCATACATTTGCCTTATATACGATCGTCTTCATTCTGTAAAACCAATAACAATAACGTGTATCTGGTACAGAATATGTATGCAACACTCCAGAAGTATTTTGGCTACAGCGAGTTCCGCCCTCTGCAGGAGGATATCATCAGGGATGTCCTGGATAGAAAGGACACGTTCGTACTGATGCCCACCGGTGGGGGGAAGTCCTTGTGCTACCAGCTACCGGCCCTGCTCATGGACGGGGTGACCGTGGTCGTATCTCCGCTGATATCCCTCATGAAGGACCAGGTGGATGGACTGGTGGACAATGGGATCGGTGCGGCATACCTGAACAGTACATTGAGCGGTTCCGAGGCCAAGGAGGTCAAACAGGACCTTCTGGAGGGGCGGGTGAAGTTACTCTATGTTGCTCCCGAGAGGCTGACCATGCCTTCCACCATTAAGCTTCTGAAAAAGGCGGATGTATCTCTCTTCGCCATTGATGAGGCCCACTGTATCTCGGAATGGGGGCACGATTTCAGGCCGGAATACCGGAAGTTGAACATGTTGCGCACAGAGTTCCCAGGGGTGCCCGTGATCGCCCTGACCGCCACTGCAACCCAAAAGGTGCGCGAGGATATCGTCAAGCAGTTGGACCTGGCGGTTTCCGACACATACGTTGCCAGTTTTAATCGGAAGAACCTGTCCTATCAGGTACGCCAGGAAAAAAAACCATACGCTCCCCTGAGATCGTATCTCCGGGATCATAGGGATGTGTCGGGTATCATCTATTGCCATAGCCGAAAGGCTGTCGAAAAGCTTGCAGGCAAACTCAAGAAGGATGGTTTCAGCGCTCTTCCCTATCATGCGGGTCTTTCCGGGACTCTCAGGAAAAGGCACCAGGAGAAGTTCATACGTGACGATGCCCAGATCATTGTAGCGACCATTGCATTTGGCATGGGTATCGATAAACCCAATGTGCGGTATGTGATACACTATGACCTGCCAAAGGACCTGGAGAGCTATTATCAGCAGACCGGTAGGGGGGGCAGGGATGGGCTGGAATGCGATTGTATCCTGTACTTCAATCGTGGGGACTGGCACAAGATCAAGTACTTCATCGACCAGATGGGCAGGAAACAGGAGCGGGACATTGCAATGTCCAAACTCCGGCAGATGATGGAATACTGTGATACGAACACCTGCCGTCGTCGTGTCCTTCTACGATACTTTGGTGAGGAATTGACAGAGGATTGTGGGAACTGTGACGCGTGTCTTGATCCAAAGGAGATATTCGATGGAACCGAGGAAACGAAGAAACTGCTACTGTGTGTGAAGGATGTAGGTCAGAAGTTCGGCATGACCCATGTAGTGGATGTTCTCAGAGGTTCCAGATCAAGCAAGGTCTGTAAATACAAACATGAACATCTTCGCAGTCATGGGTCAGGACGTGAATACACAAAGGATCAGTGGCTTGATATGGTCCGGGAGATGGTCAACAAGGAATTTCTTGTAGTGAGTAGTTCCAGGTATCCGTTGCTAAAACTGAATCAGAATAGTCGTGCTATCCTTTCAGGAAACAAAAATGTCCAGCTAAGCCAGCTTCCTTCAATGGAACCGGACAAGAAGCAACCAGTCTCCGTCAGAAAGGATAAGAAGCAACATGTCTCAATCAAAAAGGACAATGGTGATAGTTTGAAAGAGGATCATCAGTTGTTCGAAACTCTGAGAAAGTTGAGAAAAAGCTTAGCAGAGGATAAACACGTCCCGCCATACATCATATTAGCTGATACTAGCCTGCGGCAGATGGCCACAAGCCTACCCACAACTCCTGAACAGATGCTGACGATCACAGGTGTGGGGGAACACAAACTGAAGAAATATGGTGGCATGTTCCTGACAGCGATACGATCGTACTGCAAGAGCAACCATCTATATGGTGATTCCCCTAACGTAAGATCAGACATTGGATGCACTGTGACCAGTGTCCCGTCGTCATCAGATCAGTCTCAAGAGACCCCATGCACGACCTCATCCCCTTTCCCATCGCCCAATACTTTTCCGATTTCCACTGCCCTGTCCTCTTCTTTCTCAAAGACCATGGGTCTCTACAAGCAGGGCCTGACGATCAGTGAGATCGCGGAGGTCAGGTGCCTTACCTCCAGCACGATCGAAACTCATATCGAAAAGTTGATCCTGACAGGCGAGATCACATCGATAGACAATATTGTTGATATGAACGATCAGCAGGAGATCGAAGAAGCAATTTCCATCGTCGGTTCAAAATCACTAAAACCTCTCAAAGAGCGTCTTGGCGAGGGATATTCGTATTCCATGATAAAGATCGTAAGGGCTGCAATGGATTCGTCTTCAAGTTCGAGTGAAATATACTGACACTCGGTCAGGTTGTTCTGGGCCCACCTACCTTTTAATCAGTACAACAGGCTCATGGTGAGCTGGAAGATAAGGTCCCCGTATACCACAGCAGTTATGAAACCTGCAGTGATGGGAATCATAAACGGTAGGCCCGGTGTGACCCATACTCTGTCATCGATCAACCCTCTCTTAATATGATCCTGAAGCTGCACGATCACATCTGCATCCAGAGATGTGCCTCCTGTGGTGAAATGGAAGGCGACCCTGCCGTCATCATCCTGTTCATATGCCTCGATCAGACGGATGTGTTCCCTGTTCAACCCTGATATGGGGCAGCGGTATCCAATGAACATGTAGTAGGGTTTTCGGAGAGTTTTGGAAAGGGAGGGTTGTGTAAGGTTATACAGGAATAGACCCAAGGGTACGATCACGGTCAGGATCACGGAGTTGCCGAACACGGTGAACGTGAACAGGCTGATGGGAGGTATGCCCTGTGTGGGTAGCATGGTGCCCGCGATCTCAAGCATGGGGTAGGTGGGAATTAATAGGGATATGACTATCAGGGCCTTTGCATCAGCACCACCAAAGGCATTGAAATAGAAGAGAATGTAGACAAAACCAAAGATGAGTAAAAATGATACTGCCATCCTTATAACCTGCAGTGCGCCATTGTTCAGGATATCATAAATAACAAAAATGAATCCTGCAGCAAACATCATGACCCAGGTCTCATTGGATACTCTCCGGGTCTTTATGTCCGAGTAACATGAGTACAGTAAAAAGGGGATACAGACAAGTACTTTAAAAAGTTCCATCATATCAATGCTTCTCCCACTTTTTGAGGTTAAGGATCTCGGAGAGGGTACTTCCCCTTTTTATTTCATCATAAAGGCGTTTTTCGCTTTTCTCAACCTCTTTGGCACGCCGTGCGATCTCGTATGCCCGTTCTTTTGGAACTACTACCACACCATTATCATCACCAATGACGTAGTCTCCCGGATTAACTTCCATCCCACCACATTTGATCTCTGCATTGATCTCTCCAAACCCTTTCGGATCGCCGGCATTGGGTACATTATTGCTTGCAAAGACCGGAAGTCCCAGTTTATGTATCTCCTCGATATCCCGGACGGCGCCATCGATGACAATACCTGCTATTCCTTTGTTCAGGCAGCTCAGTGTTGCAAGTCCACCCCAGGGGGCGATGTGTTTGCTACCATTGTATATCACAATAACATCTCCATCCTCAGCAATATCGATGGCTTCCACGCTCTTGGCCCAGTCTCCTTCAAAGGTCTGGACAGTAACAGCTGTGCCCACCATTTTTGCGCCTTTCACCATTGTATGGATGTCCTTCATGGCTCCTTTGCGATGCATTGCATCGGATATATTCGGTGTTGAGACATCTAAGAAAAGTTGTCTCATTTCACTCTCGATCGAGACCCTGACTGCAGGGATCACGGATGGTGCATCCACGCTCTGACGTATCGATCGTGCGGCACTCTCCACATGGTCCGAATTGACGATATTCCCACCAACGATTACAATGGTAGCACCTGCCTGGATTGCCATTGAGGATGTATGTGCATCTAGGCCACCGGCTGCGGCAAGAGGTATATCCACAACCTTGGCAATAGCTCCAAGAAGCTCAACCGGATCCTGTCCTCTCATCTGCTGATCGATACCGGTATGTACATTGATATAGTGGATACCAAGTCTTTCCAGTTCCTGTGCTCGGCTGACTGGTTCATTAACACTGATCATATCTGCCATCAACCGTACTCCATACTTGTGAGCAGAGAGGACGGCCTCCTGGATCGTTGCATCATCGGCATTTGCAAGGACCATCACAATGTCTGCACCAGCCTTTGCTGCCATCTCTACTTCGATAGCACCTGTATCTGCCACTTTCAGATCTGCAATGATAGTGTGGTCAGGGAATGTCTTTTTGAGAATACGTACAGCCTTCATCCCTTCACTCTTGATAAGGGGGGTGCCCGCTTCGATCCAGTCCACACCACCCACAACTGCCTCTTTTGCGATCTGGGTGGCGCGTTCGATCTCCAGCAGATCAAGGGCTACCTGAATGATTGGTTTGATAGTGATCACCTTCTGTTATTGTATGATATCTATTTGACTAGTTGAGTTGCAAACCTATAAACTTAACTAATAATCTCAGGTGAGAGTGTAATATCCACTCAGATATATTTAAGTTAGATAAGGATAAGACTATTGTGTATGTCTGGAGAGAAAATAATTACGGAACTTGAACGTTCCAAATTGCTATCTAGTCTTCATAAGCATCTGGTCTGGTGCGGAGAAGAGATCCCTGAAAGTATAACGATCGATGGGAAAAAAATGCCACTTCATGATATCATATGGGGTCTTGTGAAGAAACCTCTTTTGTCTGAAGACGATGAAAAGACCATTGGCAAATATATTGTTCGCCTTTCAGAAACATAGCAGCAATGTGAAACGTATCTCAAGGACTCGATTTTGTCTCCCAGGGATGCCAAAGTTATCTTCAACAGGACCGCAGGTTTGCTCAGGGCGATCATGGATCTTAAAGAACTCGATCGTTACCCTGATAGTGATGATCGTCCGCATGATTTTCACAGGATGCATCTGGAACGTAAGGTAGAAGAAGCAAAGCATTGGGCTAAATTCATTGATGACTATGGTGTCTGATCAAGATCCCTCTGGTATTCTCAATATTGGCATATTAGCAACTGTTATATCTGATGTATCCCCTCTTTTTACAGGATGACATTCGGAGACCTGCATGTAATTTCAATGAAAGACTTCTCACGGGATATGATCGATCACATCCTGGCCACTGCCGAGGAACTGGAACCGATTGCCCGTGGAAAGATAACGTCGGATCTACTGGCAGGTAAAATTCTCGCAGTCCTGTTCTTTGAGCCCAGCACCCGCACCCGCATGTCCTTTGAGACTGCCATGATACGCCTTGGTGGAAGTGTGTTGAACCTTGGGTCAGTCGAAGCAAGTTCGATCACAAAAGGCGAGACCCTGGCAGACACCATCCGGGTGGTCAATGGATACGCGAATGCTATTGTGCTACGCCACCCCAAAGAAGGGTCCGCAAAGCTTGCTTCAGAGTTTTCATCCATACCTGTGCTCAATGCGGGCGACGGTGCAGGTCATCACCCGACACAGACGTTACTGGATCTTTATACCATTCGCAGAGAGAGCCATCTCGATGACCTGAGGATCGCTCTTGCGGGTGATCTGAAATATGGGCGGACGGTGCATTCACTTTGTTATGCACTCTCACTGTATGGTGCTCACATCACTCTGGTCTCTCCAAAGGAGCTTCGGATGCCCAATGACATCATTGAGGACCTTGAAGGTCAGGGTATCGAGGTGAAACAGACTGATTCCATAGAGGATGCTATTGGGGATGTGGATGTACTGTATGTTACCCGGATACAGAAAGAGC
>CAYRGB010000054.1:0-6488 GCA_964423715.1 uncultured Methanosarcinales archaeon
TTTTCATCCCCATATTTATCCCTTATTATTTGCCGCAATTCTGCCTCGTAGTCTGCTTTTGTGATGTTATCACTCTGTCCCTCTTCGATATGAAGGTACGTGTCTACCAGTTTGTTGACTGCAGATCGACCAAATCCATAAAGGGGGCAAATATAATCGATCCCTGATCGATCTTCGATACTTCGTACCTGCGAAGTATCCAGCTTTGGAACACGATCATCTCGCCTTATGCCATCAACAACAACATGAACATCCGGTTCTGAGGCAAGTGTTTCAATTGCATTCTTATGTATATAATTTATGGCATTACCGGGATATCCATCCTCAATGACCATCTCCAGTGCACTGTTGAGTATATCCATATCAAGGGAGAGCACACGATAGTTAAAACCCAGCTCACATGCAACCTCCCTGGCAACTTTCCATACTGGAAGCACCGAGAAACTACACGTAACAAGCTCGATATCGAAGAACGGTTCGAGCAGGATCGCTGAAAGGGAACTATCTTTTCCTCCGCTGAACAGGACATGGGCTTTCATGGATCAGACACGTGTGATCTTGGTCGGGCGCTTCTTTGGTTGCATCTGCATAAGAAGAGCCTTGAGTTTCTGATCATCGATCTTGGACTGCAGACGACCATTCTGCGCAAGCGATACCAACTGTGATTCCAGCTGCCCGGCCACCTCCTTACGCGACATTTTCAGGCGTGTCAGACGCTCACGGGCCTCAGGCGTCATGATCTGACGCAGTACAGCCTGGACCTGAGCATCTTGCTCGGCGCGGGCCTCTTCCTGTTGGTAGGCGGCCTGCATGTCACCCTGTGGTTGTGATGCCTGCTGTTGCTGAAATTCAGCCATACGCTTTCTTCTGATCGCTTCAAGATCGTCTTCCATTGTATCTCACTTCCTTATATTTCCCGAATATCCAAAATAATTAATAACATCCATGATGGCAACCATTATTGGAGACTATCATCGAAGCTTACCCAACGAACTGAGATAACTCAGTACTTTGCAAGTTCGGGAATCGTTGAAACAAGTTCGCCCTTTACGGCATGAGCGGTATTATCCAGTAATGACCTACCGGCTGGAGATATGATCCTTCCGTCATTCATCTTGCGCACAAAACCCGCTGCTTCAAGCTGTTTTGAGACTTCCCTAGCAACGGCACCACTACCCTTTGCCTTTTTGGATGGCGTTGAACCACGATTCTTTTTGCCACCATAGACAGAACATAATCGCTCAACTCCTATTGGCCCACCCATGTAGATCTTCCTGAGTACGGCTGCACAACGGGTATACCACCAATCGCTCTCAATGGGTGGCAGTTCCTTGTGGACACCGGTCTTCACATAGCCAGCCCACTCTGGTGGCTGGATATTTTCATTTTCTTTCAACTTATCTGCAACCATCTTTATGATATTGTTCGCAGGGACATCATATGCTGTAGTCATCTTATCCTCCTATTGGTGTGAAATGTATATTTTTCAATTATGGTCGTTTGTCTGTTATTGTGATCTTCATATTCTGGTATATGCAGTGAAATAAAGACTATAAATCTATCGGTTCATATATATGCTTTTTGCCTGTGTGAACACCGATCCTGCATTCACATCCGGAATGTCTGCGCTCTCCCGGGCCCAACCGAGACGTACTTCACAGGGACACCCATCAATTCCTCGAGACGGAGTATATATTTGAGGGCGGCTTCGGGCATATCATTGGAATCCTTAATGTCAGTGAGATCATCGTTCCATCCCGGAAGGTCCTCGTATACGGGCGTACACCTGGCAACTTCGGATGTGATCTCCGGCGGGTAATCCAGGGTCCTGCCATCAAGCAGGTATCCGGTACATATCCTGACAGACCCCAGACCCGACAGAACATCCACCTTTGTAAGTGCAACACCTGTATAACCATTCAGGTATATTGCCTTTTTCACCAGCGGCAGATCGAACCAACCACACCTGCGTGACCTCCCCGTGGTCGTACCATACTCATGACCGGCATCATGCAAATGCTGGCCAGCCTCATCGGCCAATTCCGTTGGAAGGGGACCCTCCCCCACTCTGGTAATGTAGGCCTTGACAATACCCAGGACCTCATCCACCCTGATCGGTCCAACACCAATGTTCGAACATGCCGAACCCGCGATCGTACTGGACGATGTGACAAACTTCTGAGTACCATGGATCACATCCAGGTGTGTACCCTGTGCACCCTCTGCAAGGACATTCTTGTTAGCATCCAGGGCCTTATTGACTTCATAGGACACATCGGTGATGTATGGAGCCAGCCTCCTGCCAAGTTCGATATACTGATGGATCGCTGCTTCATCCATCACGCAGGCAGGATCGCCATCCATATCTGTGATCGCACTTTCCTTTTGCGGTGCAAGTTCAGAAAGTCTATCACGCAAACGCCTCTCACTGGAGATATCTGCCATCTGGATCTCATCCCGCGCTACCTTATCGATGTAGGCAAAACCAATGCCCCGTTTTGTCGTTCCTATCTTCTCCTTACGTGAGGATTCCCGCAGACCATCGAGTTCTATGTGATAAGGCATTATGATGCTGGTCTTAGCATCAATTCCCAACTTATCAGGAGTTACATTGGTACCACTCTTCTTAAGCATGTCTATCTCATTGGCAAGTACCTCGGGGTTAAGGACCGTACCTGGCCCTATGAGCACCCTTGAATCAAGCAAAAAACCCGATGGGATCAGATGAAGCTTGTACACATCGTTCCCTACTGTTACTGTGTGGCCTGCATTGTCCCCTCCCTGGAAACGGACAACGAGATCATAATGCTTCGCCATCATATCAACGATCTTCCCTTTTCCTTCATCGCCGAATTGTGCGCCTGTTAGAATCGTAAACATAGGGATGGAAATAGTATCGCATGCATAATAATGTTTTGATTGGAACATGCCCTTTAATACCTGACATACCTATAATATATTAGAATGTAATCATCCTCGTCACGATCGCAACCCTTATCAATTATTTAAGTGCAATTCAAAATAAATAACGGTGAACAATATGAGCAATAATGCTATCTATATCCACAGTTCTGCCACGATCTATGGGGCTTCTTCAATTGGTACTGATGCAACAATAATGGAAAATGTGATCCTTGGATACCCGGAACATGGTATCCTGACAGGTATTATTGAACAGGGTACAAATATTAAGGACAGTGATTTTGTGGGATGTACCATTGGCAGGGATGCCATGATCAGGGCAGGGACCACTATATTCAGTAACGTTACAGCAGGCGATGATCTCAAGACCGGACATCATGCCATGATCCGTGAGAGGACCACCATTGGAAACAATGTCCTGATCGGTTCCAATGTGATCATCGATGGGAATGTCACGATCGGCAATAACGTGAGCATTCAGGGGAATGTGTACATCCCAACACATGTAACCATCGAGGACGATGTTTTCATCGGACCCTGTGCAGTACTGGCAAACGATAAATATCCCATACGGGGAGAATATCATCCAGAAGGACCGATCCTTCACAAAGGTGTATCCGTGGGCGCAAATGCCACGATCCTTCCAGGCGTGGAGATCGGTGAGGGATCCATGGTCGCAGCAGGGGCCCTTGTCACACATGACGTTCCTCCATGGAAACTGGCTATCGGATATCCTGCCCGGATCGAGGAACTTCCAGATAAATTGAAAATATTAAATACTATATGATCGTACTGAAACGAGAGGTATATCATGATCCCAATCGCAAAGCCAGATATCGGTAATAAGGAGATCGAAGCAGTGACCGAGGTACTGCAGTCCGGAATGATCGCGGAAGGCAAACGTGTTGCTGAGTTCGAGGAGCAGTTTGCTGAATTTGTGGGTACGGACCATGCGGTTGCGGTGAACTCGGGCACTGCCGCCCTCCATGTCGCATTGCTGGCACACGGGATCGGTAAAGAAGATGAGGTAATAACAACACCGTTCAGCTTCATCGCCACGACAAATTCAATACTGTTCACCGGCGGTCGACCTGTTCTCGTGGATATAGAGCCGGACACGTTCAACATCGATCCAGAGGCGATCAAGGATGCGATCACCCCGCAGACAAGGGCCCTGATGCCTGTACACCTGTATGGTCATCCTGCGGAGATGAGAGCGATCATGGAGATCGCAGAGGACCATGACCTTGCAGTGATCGAGGATGCGTGCCAGGCTCACGGTGCCATGTACCGGGGTAAGAATGTTGGTTCCTTTGGAACCGGAGCATTCAGTTTTTACCCAACCAAGAACATGACCACCAGTGAAGGTGGTATGATCACTACCAGCGATGGAGATGTAGCCCAGCGTGCCAGGATGGTGCGGTCCCATGGTTCAAGGCAACGGTATCTCCACGAGATGATCGGGTACAATATGCGCATGACCGATATAGCCGCTGCCATCGGACTGGTGCAGTTACGGAAACTTGGGGATTACAACGCTAAGCGTCAGAACAACGCAGCGATGCTGTCCGAAGGATTGCGGGACGTGCCTGGGATCACAGTACCCACCGTGCGTGATGGGTGCAGCCATGTGTTCCACCAGTACACGATACGGATCGATGAGCATCGTGATGAGCTCGCAGCCATGCTGCGAGAACAGGGGATCGGCACAGGTATCTATTACCCCATACCCATACACAAACAGCCATTGTACCAGGAACTGGGTTATGACGATGAGATGCCTGTCGCTGAGAAAGCCTCTGAGCAGGTGTTATCATTGCCTGTCCATCCCGGCGTCTTGCAGGAGGACGTAACGGTCATTATTGATGCCATCAGAACCGGAGTTGATACAATATGATCAGAGTAGGGGTCATTGGTGTTGGTGCGATGGGACAGCATCATGTCCGCATCTATCACGAAATGGAGAATGTAGAGCTTGTGGGTATATCCGATGTGGATGAAGCACGGGTCAACGAACTTGCTTCCACATACGACACCACTCCTTTTACAGATCATGAGGAGCTGCTGGGCATGGATCTGGACGCTGTGAGTATTGTCGTGCCCACGACCCTTCACAAAAAGATCGTATTGGATGCCTTGGCAGCGGATATGCATGTCCTTGTGGAAAAACCCATTGCAGACACCATTGAGAATGCCAGTATCATGATCGATGCTGCCCATGATGCCAATAAAGTGCTGATGGTCGGGCATATCGAACGGTTCAATCCGGCAGTTGACAGGATGAAAGAGATCATTGATATGGGGCTGCTTGGCAAGATCGTGTCAATAACTACCAACCGGGTAGGGCCGTATAATCCCCGGATCAGGGATGTGGGGATCATACTCGATCTCGGTGTTCATGATATCGATGCGATCGCATATATGTATGGATCACGGGTATGTGAAGTGTACGCCATTGCGGGACGTGATATCCATTCACAGGAGGACCATGCATCCATCATGCTGCGCTTTGATGAAAATAGGGCGGGTGTCGTTGGTACGAACTGGTTGACACCACACAAGGTCCGGAAGATGTCTGTGATCGGTGTGGATGGTGTTGCATACCTTGACTATATGGATCAGACGGTTACCATCCATGATGCGAACTGGATACGACAGGCCAAAGTCGAGAAGGGCGAGCCCCTGATGAATGAACTTGGGCACTTCATAGATTGTGTGCAATTCAACAGATTGCCACTGGTCAGTGGAGAGGATGGAAAGCATGCCCTTGAGGCTGCACTGGCAGCTATAGAGTCCTACAGGAGTGGAGAAGTTGTGAGGATATGTTGAAAGATCTCACATTACTATCAATGCTTGAATTTCCTTGATAATATATGGAATATCACCAATACCCAGAAAACGAACTGCGCCAAAACTACACCAACCCCGTTTGCCAGCAGGTCTGCTGTGCTTGATACCCTGCCAGGCACAAAGGACTGATGGTATTCATCTGTCACTCCATACAGGATGCCGATGGCTATGGCAAATAACGGTGCATACTTCCTGAGAAAAATACTTTCCGAACTGTGAAATGTCAGATACAATATGATACCGAAACCAAAATACAATCCCATGTGGAGTAGCTTATCGAAATTATCATAGCAATAATTGGCAAGATCGACCATGAACAGTATGTTATTATTTTTGAAGAAATCTGCAAGTTCATACAACAAGGCACCAGTGAAAGAATCAACTGTTATGATGCTCAGATCAGTACGTGATGAAAGATAAAATATCATCGCTGCATACATCATGGAAAGGATCATGAAAAAACGGAATCTGGTTATTTTGATCGTTTGCACTATAGCACAAAATGGACTTTGAGTAGAAGTAATTATCTGTTCTTTGAAATGCACAATATTTCGCTTTCGTCTGCGGTGTAAGATCCGAATCTGAACCAGTTAGATATATGTATATCTTATCTCAATAGGGAAGACTATTACCACATGGAGCAATATGTATGTTTGAATATACATCATCGGCAATGTTGCAAAATATCATGATCGTAAGTAGTCTTTTAGTTCCAT
>CAYRGB010000054.1:6498-7601 GCA_964423715.1 uncultured Methanosarcinales archaeon
TGGTAGCTACTGCCATATCGATGCCCCATTTTATTACTAAGCTCACAGAAAGCGGGCTTGTGGGCAGGGATTATTACAAAAAAGGTAAAGTGCTGATCCCGGAACGTGGTGGCATTGCGATCCTGCTCATAGCGCTCCTTTCCTTTTCCCTTAACTCATTGTTCTTCAAGTTCACGACCACCAACTATGTAGTGCTGATCGTGATCACACTTTTTGGCATCTTCGGGATACTGGACGATATGATCGACATTGGGCGGGTATCGAAACTCCTGATCATGTATTATTGTTCATACCCATTGATACAATATGCCACCCATACAGCGGTCATGCTACCCAGTATAGGTTCTGTTGAACTGGGGATACTCTATCTCCAATTCATTGTTCCGACCTACGTGCTTGTGGCATCCAATCTTGTGAACATGCATTCCGGTTACAACGGGCTGGCATCCGGACTGTCGGCGATCGTGCTGGTATCACTCATACTCAAGTCGGTAATGATCGGGGATGTTAGCAATATTGTTGCGATCGTATGTATAACCGGAGCACTGCTCGGGTATCTTTATTATGACATGTATCCTTCCAGGATCTTCTGGGGAAATGTGGGATCCCTCACGATCGGTGCAGCGATCGGTACCATTATTGTGATACAGGGATTCATTATCAGTGGATTCGTCATGCTCATCCCCCACACGGTTAATTTTCTTATGTATGCTTACTGGCGGGTCAGGAAATATCCTGTTGCCAAATTTGGACAGGATCGAGGAGATGGCATACTCGAAGTACCAAACCCGCTGACGCTGAAGTGGGTACTGCCATACTACTACAATGTCACTGAACGACAGGCCACCTACGCCATGTACCTGCTTACGATGCTCTTCTGTGGGATAGCACTGATAATACCCGGTCGATGGTGACCAGGGTATACTGAACCCCGCAAAAAACTACTAAATGATCAGTGTCTTTTGCCAAGTAGCATGATCAATATTGAAAGACACAATATGACCGCTGTGTTTTGATCAAGGATTTCTGCGTTTTCAGATGCTGTTTCATTGGATCCCTGCTCAGGGATCTCTGTATCAGTCACAGGGAGTGTTACATCGTTT
>CAYRGB010000055.1:0-7439 GCA_964423715.1 uncultured Methanosarcinales archaeon
AGATCCTTGGGAAATACCTTGTCAGGGGTGGAGTATGTTCCATGGATGATTTTGACAACGGCTGTGTAAGCACCCCGGTTCACGATCTGATCGTGATCCCCACAAAAGTTGCCAGGGATCCTGTGGCTACGGTGGGTATCGGTGACACTATATCTGCTTCAGCGTTCGTAGCCCTGCTTGCAAAGATGAAATGAGGGTTCGGGATGAAAGTGCTCTGTGGATATAATGTGAATATCGATGTGGTGCAGCGGATCGATACAGATGAACTTATGGAGATGCTTGCGCATCACGATGAGGTGGTAATACTTGAGAGAATGCAGGCTCCTCCAGACACGATCGATTCAATGGAGGATTTCCTTGCTGGTCTCGTTCTCTGCATGAAGGATGGCTCAGGTGCGGAATGGTTCATTCATAATGAGGAGGTGTTCCATGACCTGAGATCAAGGTTCTTTGAGAGGGGACGGATACGAATGGGCGGCAACATGGGGATCATGGCCAATGTCCTGTCCCAGATAGGTGCGTCTCAGGTGGTTCCCAACGTTGTGAGTCCATCCAGGTCACAGATGGCCCTGTTCTATGGAGGACCCATATTCGTTCCTGGATATGAGGGATTGCAAACTTCCTCTATTGGTAATGTCGGAGATCGTACCGGTGGGAACGAAACCATACATTTTGTATTTGATTTCAAGAAAGGGGACACGTTTTGGTTCAACGGCTCACAGTTCACGGTCCCACGGGAGAACCGCTTCATTGCGACCTATGACCAGGCGAATCCAGAACTTGCCATTGCTGAGGATTTTGAGACATACGCTCTTGAACATATCGGGGAGATGGATGGGGCACTGGTATCAGGATTTCACATGCTTCAGGAGCAATACCCTGATGGTTCGGGATATGGGAATAAACTTGGCCGGGTGCTGGAACAGTTACGAGAATGGAAACACCTGAACCCGGACATGATGATCCATGCGGAACTGGGGCATTTCCCAACCGCAAAGATCGCTGAGACCGTGTTCTCCGGACTGTCGGGCAACGTGGACAGCATCGGAATGAACGAGGACGAACTGTCTGTGCTTGCGGATATATATGACTGTGATACACCCGGTATTAAGCGGATGAATGCAATGGATATTGTCAGAGCAGCGATAGGGTGTACGTTACGTTCAGATCTTTCCAAGATAATCGTGCATACAAGAGAGTTCATCGTCTCGGTCTGTCGGGGGGATCAATGGGATCCAACAGGTGAGATCGAGGGAATGGAGTTTGGGGTCGAGTGTGCGGCTGCATTCGCAGCGACCGGGAAGTTGGAAAGCCGGGATAAGGTGGAGCAGATCTCAGCGTCTCTCACGGAGAGCGCTGTAGGAAGAGCACAGGTAAAGCAGGTGGCCCAGTTCATCAGTGGCAGCGAGTATGGGGGAGGTGTTGCCGGATATGTTGACGATCGACTTGTGTGCATTGTCCCGACATTGATCTGCGACGATCCGATATCTACTGTAGGACTGGGGGATACAGTGTCTGCAGCCACGTTTTTGCGGCAGCTTGAGATATATAGAGGTACATGAAATTAAAATGCTGAAGATCAAAAAACTCAAGGCAGTGGTTCCAGACATGGGATCACGTACAGGGAGTTCGTGATCTCATTGGTGATGACTTCCACGGGTAGATTATATACCCTGTGTATGTTATCAGAGGTGAGCACCTCGCTCGGCGTGCCAAAGGATTCCATTTTCCCGTCCCTGATCAGGCAGATCTTGTCGCAATAATAGGCTGCCAGGTTCAGGTCATGTACGACTGCAACGACGGTCATGCCTTTTCTGGATTCCTGTTTTACGAGGTTGAGTATATCGATCTGGTTGGTGATGTCCAGATGAGATGTCGGTTCATCCAGTAGCAGTATGTCCGGCTGCTGTGCCAAGGCCCTGGCGATGACCACCCGCTGGAGTTCCCCACCACTGAGTTGTGTGACCAGCCGTCCTTTCAGGAAGGCCGTGTGCGTCTTCTCCATGGCATCTTCTACGATCTTAAGATCTTCAGGTGTCTCTGCACTTTTGATGTATGGGGTACGGCCCATGAGCACGATATCCTCCACTGTGAATTCGAAATTGATGGAAAATACCTGGGAGACCACTGCGATATGCTTTGCTATTTCTACGCTTTTCATCTGGCGCACATCCTTCCCATCGATCAATACTTCGCCTGAGGTGGGTTTTAGCAGACGGTTGATGGTCTTGGCCAGTGTGGTCTTACCTGAGCCGTTGGGCCCGATGATACCCAGGACCTCTCCTTTTTCAGCGATCAGATTGATGTTAGCCAGTACTAGGTGTTTGCCATAGCTAACACTGAGGTTACGGACTTCAAGCATTCAGGCTTTTCCTCCTTTTTCTCAGCAGGTAGATGAAGAACGGTGCGCCGAAGAAAGCGGTGACCACGCCTACCGGCAGGTCTGTTGAATCCAATATGGTCCTGGCAATGGTATCTGAAAAGACCAGAAAGATGGCTCCCATGAGAGTGGATGTGGGAAGCAGTATGCGATGGTCCGGACCAACGATGATACGCATGATATGAGGAATGATGAGGCCCACGAATCCTATAATACCACTGACCGAGACCGCTGCGGCGGTGACCATGGATGAGAATATCAGTACCCACTGTTTGACCCTCTCGATATCCACACCCATGCACTGTGCCTGCTCCTCGCCGAGCAGCATCACGTTCAGGTTCCATGACTGGCGATACAGCATGAATACGCCGATAAGGGTCATTACAAAGGTGATCTTGACCTTGGCCCAGCTTGCGGTCCAGAGTCCCCCCATCATCCAGTAGATGATCTGGTGGGGTGACTGGGATAGGAATACGATGAACGACGTTATGGCCGACAGGAAGAAACCCACAGCTATACCGGCCAGCAGGAGGGTCTCGGTGGGGACCCTCTCTCCCATCCGGGATATATTATAGACCACGTAAATGGATGCTGCGGCCAGTATGAAGGATATGAGCTGAACTGGCATCATAAATGTAAAGGCGATAGCTGCACCCAGGGCAGCACCCGCCGACATCCCGATGATGTAGGGGTCAGCCATGGGGTTCTTGAGCAGACCCTGCATGGCAGCACCGGCGGTGGCCAGTCCGGCACCCACCAGTGCACCAAGCAACACCCGAGGTAGCCGTATGTTCAGTATGATGGTACTGGCACTATCCTCCCATATCTTGTCAATGGAGATCTGGCCATCGATCATCAATTTTTCGGTGATGGCGTTCAGGATGATCTTCCCGGTATCCAGAGGAGAGATGTCACTGCTCCCGATGGCTGTGTTTGTAACGACCACGATGATCAGCAGCAATGCGAGTATGACGATCGTGGATTTTCCGTGTCGTTCCATGATATGTTCCCTGGTATGTTACTTGATTATCTTCTTATCCTCAGGTATCCGGCCAACAATGTGATCGTTGTGAGTAACATCCCGAATCCGGGCACGCTGGAGGTATCATCGCTTTCATCTTCTGTTCCTTCAGTCACTAACTGATTCTCCACGGTGACTGGCTGGATATAGGTATACAGTTCCTCAAGCCCCTGTACGATCCGTGGTCCGGAGATCTCGATGGTACCCGGATTGGCAATTGCATAGACCCTGTTGTTCTTTACGGCATCGGTCTGAGCAAGTATCTCGTTATTGTTGATCGATTCCATGAGGGTATATGAACGGTTTCCCATACTGGAACAGATAATGATCTGGGGGTTGCTGGCAACGGTATCCTCCAGACTGATCACAGGCCATCCATCGGCCTCCACGATGTTCGCACCGCCTGCCATGTAGATCAGGTCACTGGGATAGGTGTTCGCTCCTGCTCCATACATGGGATCGTCCCAGACGACGTAGAGCACACGGGGGCGGACCTCGTCCGGAATATCCCCGGTCATCTGTGTAATGTTGTCCATTCTTTGGCGCATATCAGCGGTGATTGCCAGAGCATTGTCCTTGTTGTCGGTGATCCGTCCGACCATCTCGATGTTTTCCATGATGTCATCAATAGTGTAGGCGTTCAGTACCACAACGGTGAGCCCGAGGTTCTTCATCATGTTAACTGCCTCCTCGCCATTGCCTTCTTCAGCAAGCACAAGGTCAGGCTCAAGGTCCACGATAGATTCATAATTAAGGTTCGTGTAACCTCCGACCCTTGTGAGATTCTTCACTTCCGGAGGATAGTCATCGTGCATCGTACCGCCCACAACATCGTCGCCAGCACCCACGGCGAACAGTAATTCGGTGTTGCTCTTCATGGTGGAGACGATCCGCTGGGGTTTCTCATCAATGGTCACGGTGAAGTTGAAGTTGTCCGTTATGGTCATTGGATATTCGACTGGTTCCGATACTATGGCAGATGCATTGCCTGTCACTGCCACCAAAAGCACAAACACCATAAGGTAAGATAGTTTGAACATGATTTTCCCTGATTATTTTATAGATTTATTATCAAACAGGACTGCATTATAAAAAGCTTATGTTCTGGGTGATATATGTTACCGTTTTCGGACAATGAGGTATTTTTCCAGTAATGTGACCATGTTTTTTTTCGGGTATATTGGGATAGGCAGATAAAGGCTGAAATGTGTGACTGTCAAATTTGTTGTTATTGCAACAGAGAGCATGCGCGAACTTCTGATGCATTCCTCACGATTTTATGACAGTGCCCTAAATAACGAAGTATTTATATATTATTCAGAACCCATTAAGATAACATATATTAGATTATTATATTCTATAACGGTCGAAGAGATCATGCAATTGGAAAATAAAAAAACATTCTTTATTTCTATAGTTTTTGTCCTTCTGATGTTCGCTATGGTCAGTGTGGCGGCAGGTCAGATCCCGCCACAGGGGTCGCCGGAGTGGTACCAATATATGCAGTCTCAGCAGGGGGGAGCAATGCAAACTAATACGGCAGAGCCTGTGCCAGAAGATATGGGTAATGCTATACTGGTATGTAATGCTTCAGGTTGGCAGGGTGGACCTGCGATATGGGGTGATCTCATTGTGTGGATGGACGAACGCGATGGGAAATACACTGACATTTATATGTATGACCTGGTAACAGGCAAAGAGGTTGCGGTGTGCAGTGAGCTTCATCGCCAGAATGATCCTGTGATATGCGGTGATTATGTGGTGTGGGCGGACAGCCGCAACGGCAACTGGGACCTTTACATGTATTATATTCCCAGGGGAGTAGAGGCGTCGGTGTGCATGGCAACCGGCAGCCAGGAGCATCCTGCGATCGATGGCAAGCGGATCGTGTGGCAGGATTCCCGCAACGACAATCTGGACATCTACATGTATGACCTGTCTACCAAAGAGGAGACTGCGATATGCACCAATCCGGAATACCAGACGGATCCTGCGATCTCGGGGGATATCATCGTGTGGACTGACGTTCGTAACAAAAACTGGGATATATATATGTATGATACATCCCGGGAGAGAGAGAGGGCGATCTGCATGGAATCCGGCGACCAGGCGCACCCTGCGATCGATGGTGATCGCATTGTATGGCAGGATCGACGCAATGGGGGTCTGGATATATACATGTATGACCTGTCCACAAAAGAGGAGAGGGCGATCTGCATGGAATCCGGTGACCAAGAGCATCCTGTGATATATGGCGATCATATCGCGTGGCTGGACAGGCGCCACGGCAACCCTGATATTTACACATATGATCTGGCAACAGGCGAGGAGATGCCGTTATGCACAGCATCCGGCAGCCAGGAGCATCCTGCGATCGATGGAGACAATGTTGTCTGGCAGGACGATCGCAGGGGTAACTATGATATATATATGTCCAGCATATCGGATGAAAAAAAAGCGATCGTCGAAGATTATGCACGAATGTCTCCCACTGAGTCATTCGTGGAGAATGCGTCTCACACAGCAGAAGGTATCCTTGCATCCACTCCTGTCAGCACACTCCCGATCCGTTCAGGATTGGTCGTTATCCTAGTGCTGGCGTTTATAGTGGTGGCTGCTCTGATCCAGAAAAAACAGCGTAACTGATCGGAAAATGGTTTTTTCGGTTAACCTATATACTTACCCTGAGACCATAACCGATACGGTATCCGTATCTGCCATGTATTCTCTCAAGTTCATCTTGAAAGTTACACTCTCATCTGATCTTCACTTCTGCCTTCACTGCCGCATCCCTTAATAGATCATACTCGGCAGGCTCCCCATGCAGGTACAGTATCTCATAGATGTCCAGTTTACAGAACTTGATCATGTAGGACACCTCTTGCTCGGAAGAATTACCGTCAGCACCTGTGTATGTGGTTGTCACCCTGTATGCGACACTGCTGTTACCGA
Source organism: uncultured Methanosarcinales archaeon (assembly GCA_964423715.1). Classification (GTDB taxonomy): domain Archaea; phylum Halobacteriota; class Methanosarcinia; order Methanosarcinales; family Methanosarcinaceae; genus JAIOTO01. The sequence continues at coordinate 6,354 of CAYRGB010000055.1, forward strand.
TCCCCGGATCAGGCAGCACCTCGTAGGTAGCGTATTCATTGGATACCAGAGGCTTTGTCACAAGTTCTTCTATCTTATCTGTGGAACAGCAAAAGATGTACTGATCTATGACGGTTGTGTTCTGCGAGGAATTACCCTGCACCCTGGCGAACTTGAGATTATACCTCTCCCTGATACCACGCTCAAGATCCTCCGGTGGCATCTCCTCTTCCGACACCTTTTCCTTCTCCACGAACGTGAAGTTTTCAGGCAGGTCGGCCTCCTCAAGTAACATCCCTGCCAGCTCAAGTGAGGTCAGCCTTGCTGCACTTTCCTGCGGTCCTGTACATCCTGATGATGCGGCGAACAGTAACAGGACCACAGCCATTGATATCAATGTGCTTATTTTTTGGGAGTTCATGTACTGCCCTTCATTTTTATGATATTAATACCTGCCGGATTTTGGTGTTGCCAGACCGATTGGAATTATTGTTATGGTCAGTATAGTATTCATATGCGATAAACCATCCCTATGCTACCACTTATTGACACCCGCTGATCTTTTTCTCATTATCGCCCCTGAACACACTACGGATCGTTACCCCATATACTATCAGTTATTATCAAAAAACAATTGTTTATATACTAACACCTCCTTATACTCATACTCATACTCACACACAAACATACCAGGATTATACCAAAGATCACCACCATCTGACCTTGCGATGCGTATGTTACCTCCATGGGTACTGTACGTTACCCTTTTCTGAAGATATAAATACAATGCCATCATTGTGAGCTTTGCCGGAAGATCATGTAAATAGATGTTCTGGCACAGGGATCACTTGAAGCACAATACTGTTCAAGGTGTCGGGCTTCTCATGTTCTCCTGAAAATAAGCAATTTATTCAACCAATTTTGGTGGTAATATAGAATGAAAACAATGTTTAAAGATTCAAAAGGTACGTCACCTGTCATTGGCGTCATGCTGATGGTCGTGGTGACTGTGATTCTGGCGGCTGCTGTGAGTTCATACAGCAGTGGTCTGATCGATACGACAGAGGCTGCACCAACTGCGGTATTTGATATTTCTATTGTAAAAGA